>JADZCY010000269.1 GCA_020851325.1 Acidobacteriota bacterium
GCCAGTGAAGCGCGCACGGTGCCGCTCGAGATCCGCGAGTATCAACTGAAAGCCGCGTTCGTCTCGAGCGTGATGAAGTTCGTCGAGTGGCCGGCGCCGGCGGTCCCGTCCGTCCAGGCGCCGATGACGATGGTGGTCCTCGGCCGGCGCGGCGGCGACGTCGTCGCCGCGGCGTTGACAGGCGCGACGTGGAAGGGACGGCCGATTGCGGTGATCCCGGCCGACGGGACGACACCACTGCCCTCGTGCCACGTGTTGTTCATCACCGCCGAAGCGGCGACGGCCCAACGCGGCGCGCTCGAAGCGGTGGCTGGACGATCGGTGTTGACGATCAGCGAGACCGAATCGCCCATGGCGATCCGCGCCGTCGTCACGCTGGCGATCGTCGATACCAAGATTCGATTCGATGTCGACATGGGCGCCGCTGACGCCCATCAGCTGCGACTGAGCGCCAACCTGCTCAGTCTGGCGCGGCGGGTCGTCGCGGCGCCGACGCCGGGAGGTGGCGCATGACGGTGTGGCCGAGCGGCATGTCGGTGCGCAGCAAGCTGATGGTGCTGACGATGACGACGTCGTTTGTCGCCCTCGCGCTGTCGGCGGTCGGCCTGGTGGCGCTGGAGGCGCACCGGGCGCGCCAGGGGATGCGCGATCATCTGGTCAGCGCCGCCGACCTCGTCGGCGCGACCGCGGTCGGCGCCGTGCAGTTCGGCGATGTGGCGGTGGCGGCGCAGGTGTTGAACGCGTTCGCCGGCGATCCCGCCATCGACGCCGCGCGGATCGATCGGCTCGAGGGACCGGCCTTCGCCTCCTTCACACGCACGCACAGCATCATTCCCGGGCAGCTCGACCTGAATGGCACCGTCACCATCGGCGACGCGGTCGTCGTGAGCCGCGCCATCCAGTTGCACGGCCAACCGATTGCCGCCATTCGCGTGCAAGGCAGTCTCGAGAACGGGCAGGCCGTCTTCGAACGGCACCTCTGGGTACTGGGCGCGGTGCTGGCGCTGTCGTTCGCGTTCTCCTACGCGTTGTCGCGACTGCTGACCGAGCGCATTGCCGGCCCCATCCTGCGGCTGGCCGGCATCGCCGAGCAGGTCGGCCGCGATCGCGACTTCGCGCGGCGCGGCGTCAAGGAGAGCGACGACGAGATCGGTCAGCTCGTCGAGCGTTTCAACGACATGCTGGCGCAGATCGAGCGGCGCGATGCGGCACTCCGCGACGCGCAGGCGCAGCTCGAAACGCGCGTCCGCGAACGCACGGTGACGCTCGAACGCGAGGTCGACGAACGGCGGCGCACCGAGAACCGGCTGCTGCTGGCGAAGGCAGCGGCGGAGGAAGCCAACGTCGCCAAGAGCACGTTCCTCGCCAACATGAGCCACGAGCTGCGCACGCCGCTCAACGCCATCATCGGTTACAGCGAGATGCTCGAGGAGGATGCGGTCGCGCAGGGGCAGGCACACTGCGCCGCCGACCTTCGCAAGGTCACCGGCGCCGGGCGCCAGTTGCTCGCGCTCATCACCGACGTGCTCGACCTGTCGAAGATCGAAGCCGGCCGCATGGACGTCACCTGCGAGTCGTTCGATGCGGCGCCGCTCTTCCGCACGGTTCTGGACACCAGCGATGCGCTGGCCCGCGCCCGCGGCAACACCGTTACGGCCGACGGCATCGACACGCTCGGCACGCTTTACACCGACGCGACGAAGCTGCAGCAGGTGCTGCTGAACCTCACCGGCAACGCCTGCAAGTTCACCAGTCATGGCCGCGTCCACCTGGCGGCGCGGCGCGAACCCGGCCCTGACGGCGACTGCCTCGTCGTCGACGTGCAGGACACCGGCATCGGCATCACCAGCGACCAGCTCGGCCGCCTGTTCCGTGAGTTCAGCCAGGCCGATGCGTCGACGACGCGCCGCTTCGGCGGCACGGGGCTGGGCCTCGCCATCAGTCAGCGACTGTGTCAGTTGCTCGGCGGCGCGATTACCGTCGAGAGCCGCTTCGGCCACGGATCCACGTTCACCGTGCGCGTGCCCGTGCACGCGCCGATCGCCGACGCACCGGTTACGACGGGCAGTGGCGCCGGCCTTCGCATCGCGCGCCCGGCCCGCCCGCGTGTTGCTGCCAGCGACGCCCCGAGTTGTCACGACTGCGACCGTGCCGGCACCACCATCCTCATCGTGGACGATGACGCGACCCACTGCGAGTTGTTGTCGCGCGTGCTCGCCCGCGGCGGCTTCCGCGTGCTGGTCGCCGGCAACGCGCACGATGGCCTCGAGATGGCCCGCACGGCGCGGCCCGACGCCATCGTCCTCGACCTGGTGATGCCGGACGGCGATGGCTGGTCGCTGCTCGAGACCGCGTCGGTCGACATCGCGCTGTCGGCGATCCCGATCGTCGTGCTGTCGATCGTCGACGATCCGCGGCGCAGTCTGTCGCTCGGCGCCGTCGAGCACTTGTTGAAACCGGCCGAGCCCGACGTCATCGTGGCCTGTCTGCGGCGCGTGCTGGCCATCGACGCGGTGACGCACGGCGTTCCCGCTGCGGTCTCGAACGTGGAGGTAGTCGGATGACGCCCGCTTGCGTCCGCACGGCGATGGATATCGACGTGCGCGTCCAGATCGAACAACTACGGCTGTCGTACGAACGCCTGCCGACGTCGCTCGGGTTCTCGCTGCTGGTCAGCGCCGTCTTCGCGTGGCTGATGTCGGCGGTGTTCGAGTTCCAGGCGTTGATGGCGTGGCAGGCGCTGCTCTGGGCGACGCTGCTGACGCGTTTCGCGACGTGGGCGGCGTGGCGGCGCGCCGCCGTGACGCCGGCGAACGTTGACCGCTGGTCCCACGTCTTCTTTGCCGGGGCGCTGGGCACGGCGCTGGCCTGGGTGTCGGGCACCGCCTATCTGCTGATCGGCGCGACGCCGCAGCAGAGCCTGGTACTGGCGCTGACCATGCTCTCGGTCGCGGCCGTGGCGGCCAGCATCCTCAATACGCACCTGCGGTCGGCGCTCGCCTTCATCATCGTCGGCCTGGTGCCGGTCGCGGGCCTGCTCTTCGCCAGTCCGGACATGGCGGAGCAGACCTCTGGCCTGGTGATCACCGCGGCGATGCTGGTGCTCGTCGGCATCACCTGCCGGATGGGACGCGATATCGATCAACTGATCCGGGCCGAGCTGCGCCTGTCCGAAGCCGTCAACGAAGCCCTGCAGGCGAAGGCCGCCGCGGAAGAAGCCAGCGTCGCCAAGAGCACGTTCCTCGCCAACATGAGCCACGAGTTGCGCACGCCGCTCAACGCCATCATCGGCTACAGCGAGATGCTCGAAGAGGACGCGGTCGCGCAGGACCAGGCCAACGCCGCCGCCGATCTCCGCAAGGTGACAGGTGCGGGCCGTCAGTTGCTCTCGCTCATCACCGACGTCCTCGACCTGTCGAAGATCGAAGCCGGCCGCATGGACGTGAGCTGCGAGTCGTTTGCCGCGGCGCCGCTCTTCCGTACCGTCCTCGACACCAGTGACGCGCTGGCGCGGGCGCGCGACAACGCCCTCAGCGCCGACGGCATCGACACGCTCGGCACGCTCTACACCGACGCGACGAAGCTGCAGCAGGTGCTGCTCAACCTCACCGGCAACGCCTGCAAGTTCACCAGTCACGGCCGCGTGCATCTTGCGGCGCGACGGGAACCCGGCCCCGGTGGCGATTGGCTCGTCGTCGATGTGCAGGACACCGGCATCGGCATCACCGCCGATCAACTCGGGCGCCTGTTCCACGAGTTCAGTCAGGCCGACGCGTCCACGACACGACGCTTCGGCGGCACCGGGCTCGGCCTCGCCATCAGCCAGCGACTGTGTCAGCTGCTCGGCGGCGCCATCACGGTCGAAAGCCGCTTTGGTCACGGATCCACGTTCACCGTGCGCGTGCCCGTGCACGCGCCAGTGTCCGACACTCGCATCTCCACCGGCAGCGCCAGCGGCCTCCGCATCGTTCGGCCGACGCGACCGCGTGCTGGCACCGCTGTCGATTCCGTACCGCCGATCAACGCGTTCGGCAACTCCGTGCTCGTCATCGACGACGATCCCGGCAATCGCGAACTGCTGTCGCGCGTGTTGACCCGCGCCGGCTTCGGCGTGCGCTCGGCGCCGTCCGCCGCCGAGGGCCTGCGTTCGATCGACGCGTTGCGGCCGGCGGCCATCATCCTCGATCTGGTACTGCCGGATGGGCACGGCTGGTCGCTGCTGGAACAGTTGAACGCCGACGCCGAACTGGCGTCGATCCCGGTGGTGGTGGTGTCCATCCTCGACGACCGCGGCCGCAGTCTCGAGGCCGGCGCCGTCGATCATCTGGTGAAGCCGGTCGATCCGGACGCGCTCATCGCCTGTCTGAAACGCACGATGGCGACGCGACGCGTGGTCGAACCGCTGCTGGAGGCGGTGCAACCATGAAGCTGCTGCTCGTTGAAGACAACGCGGCCAACGCCGACATGCTGAGCCGACGTCTGCGGCGGCGCGGCTTCGACGTGGTCGTCGCCGGCGACGGCATGGCGGCGCTGCTTCACGCGCGCCGCGAATCGCCGGATCTGATCCTCATGGACCTCAGCCTGCCGGAGATCGACGGCTTCGAAGCGACACGGCGTCTGAAGGCATCGGCAGCCACCGCGCAGACGCCGATCATCGTCCTCACCGCGCACGCGATGCGTTCCGATCTCGAGAAAGCGCAGGCCGCGGGATGCGACGAGTTCGAGACCAAGCCAGTCGACTTCGACCGCCTGATGGCGAAGATCGAGGCGATCCTGGCTCAGACGACGGGGCACAGCGCGTGACCGATCCGCTGCCCATCCTCGTCGTCGACGACGACGCCGTCAATCGCGACCTGCTGACACGCCGGCTGGCCCGGCGCGGCTACGCAGTGGCGATGGCGTCCAGCGGCGCCGAGTGCCTGGAGTATCTGTCGCGCCACTGGGTGTCGATGGTGCTGCTCGACGTGCAGATGCCCGAAATGAGCGGCTTCGAAGTGCTGCAGGCCATTCGCAGCACGCCGGCGACGGCGCGACTGCCGGTGCTGATGGTCACCGCCAAGGATCATAGCGACGACGTGGTGATGGCGCTCGAACTCGGCGCCGACGACTACATCACCAAGCCGATTGATTTCCCCGTGGCCTTCGCGCGCATCCGCACGCAACTGCTGCGCCGCGCCGCGGAAGAGCGGCTCCGCGAAAGCGAAGAGCGTTACGCGCTGGCGGCGCAGGGCGCCAACGACGGCCTGTGGGACTGGCAGATGACGAGCGGTGCGGTGCACTACTCCGAGCGCTGGGCAGCCATCATCGGGCATCGGCACGAAGAGATCGGCAACGCGCCGGACGAGTGGTTCGACCGTGTGCATCCCGAGGATCTGCCGCGGGTGCGCGCCGACATCGACGCCCACGTGAAGGGGCTGACGGCGCACTTCGAGAGCGAGCATCGCGTCAAGCACAAGACCGGCACCTTCCGCTGGGTGCTGGCGCGCGGCCTGGCCACGCGCGACACCGCCGGCACGGTGACGCGCATGGCCGGCTCGCTGTCGGACATCACCGAAGGCAAGGTGCTGGACGCGCTCACCGGATTGCCGAACCGCACGCTGCTGCGCGATCGCCTGTGGTGGGCGCTCGAGCGCCGCGGCCCGCAGGGCCACGAGCCGTTCGCGGTGCTGTTCCTCGATCTCGACGAGTTCAAGGTAGTGAACGACAGCCTCGGCCACCAGGCGGGCGACGAGCTGCTGAAGGCGGTGGCACAGCGGCTCGAGATGTCGCTGCGTAGCACCGACGTGGTGACGCGGGCCGAAACGCACGACGAGGGCCCGGCGCCGGTCCAACACACGCTGGCACGCGTCGGCGGCGACGAATTCGTCGTGCTGCTGCATCACATTGGCGGCGTGATGAACGCGACGCGCGTCGCCGATCGCATTCACCAGGCGCTGGCGCGACCGGTGCTGGTGGCCGGTCGTGAAGTGTTCACCTCGGCGAGCATCGGCATCACGATCAGCCAGGGTGATGGCCGCGGTCCCGACGAACTGCTGCGCGATGCCGATACGGCGATGTATCGCGCCAAGGCGATCGGCAAGGGCCGCGCCGAGGTGTTCGACGTCGCCATGCGCGAGCAGGTGGTGCGGCAGCTGCATCTCGACA
>JADZCY010000270.1 GCA_020851325.1 Acidobacteriota bacterium
GGCGCCGGGTTCGTATCCGCTCACGCTCGAGGATGCAAGTGGGGCAGTGCTGGCGCAGACGGACATCGCGATCGAACCGGGCACGTTCACGACGCGAACACTGCGCGTCGATCCGGCGTTCGTGAATCCGCCACGGTCGGCGCTGCCACGCATCGCGAAGGAAAGCGCGCTGCTGCAGGAGGTGTTCGCGCACATGTCGGACACGGCCTGGGCGCCGCCGGTGACGCGGCCCGTGCCGCACAAGGCCAACAGCCGCTTCGGGCAGCGCAGCGTGTTCAACGGCGAGCCGCGCGGCTCACACGGCGGCACTGACTTCCTGAGTCCGGCGGGCACGCCGATCCGGGCGCCGATGGCGGGGCGGGTGGTGGTGGCGAGGAATCTCTACTTCGCTGGCGGTAGCGTGATCATCGACCACGGCAACGGCATGTTCTCGCAACTGGCGCACATGTCGAAGATTGTGGCTGTCGAAGGCCACGACGTCGCCGCGGGCGACATCATCGGCCTCGTCGGCGCGACCGGCCGAGTGACCGGCGCGCACTTGCACTGGGCGCTGCGCATCGGCGGCGCGCGGGTGGATCCGCTGTCACTGGCAGAGCAGATAGCAGGTAGCAGGTAGCAGGTAGCAGGTAGCAGGTAGCAGGTAGCGCCGCCGCTATCGGCCTCCGCTAGCTGCTGCCTGCGTCCTGCTATTTGCTATCTGTGGCTTACGTACACTGCCGTCTTGCCGCCCTTGACGAACGTGACGGTGTCGTAGGGCTGCTTCATGCCGCCCTGTTCCATCCCCGGTGAGCCCATCGGCATGCCGGGCACGGCAATGCCCAGGACCTTGGGCTTTTCCTTCAGCATCTTCTTGACGTCGTCGGCCGGCACGTGACCGACGACGGTGTAGCCGTCGACGTGGGCGGTGTGGCACGAGGCGACGTTGTCGGTGACGCCGCTCTGCATCGACAGCGCGGTCAACTGCGCATCACTGACGTCCTTGTGATCCACCGTGAAGCCGGCGCCGCGCATGTGCTCCATCCACTTGGAGCAGCAGCCGCACGTCGCGGACTTGTAGACCATGACGGCGGGCAGCGCGCCGGCCGCCGGCTTGGACTGCGCGAACAGGGACGTGACAGGCGCCGCGGCGACCACGGCAAGGGTTCGAGCGAGAAACGTACGACGGTGCATGGTGACTAGGCTCTTGGTTGTGCGACGGTACGAAGATAGGGCTTGAGCGTCTTGAAACCCTGCGGGAACTTCTCGGTGGCCTCGGCGTCGCTGACGGACGTCAGGATGATCACGTCCTGTCCATTCGTCCAGTTGGCCGGTGTTGCCACCTTGTGCTTCGCGGTGAGCTGGATCGAATCGATGACGCGCAGCACCTCGTCGAAGTTGCGGCCGGTGCTCATCGGATACGACAGCACGAGCTTGATCTTCTTGTCGGGACCGATGACGTAGACGTTGCGGACGGTGGCGTTGTCGGCCGGCGTGCGCCCGTCACACGTCGCGGCGGTGTCCGCCGGCAGCATGCCGTAGGCCTTGGCCACGGCGAGGTCGTGGTCGCCGATGATCGGATAGTTCGGCGCCGTGCCCTGTGTTTCTTCGATGTCCTTCGCCCACGCCTTGTGGTTGTCGATGCGGTCGACGCTGAGGCCGATGATCTTCACGCCGCGGCGATCGAACTCCGGCTTGATGCGCGCCATGTAGCCAAGCTCGGTGGTGCAGACGGGCGTGAAGTCCTTCGGGTGCGAGAACAACACGCCCCACGAGTCGCCGAGCCAGTCATGGAAGCGCAGCCGGCCTTCGGTGGTATCGGCTTCGAAGTCAGGCGCGTCGGCGCCAATTGGCAGTGGTCCAGTCATGCCGTGCTCATCTCCAGATGTGAGGGTTCATCCTACAGTCTAGTGCCCGCCACCGCCGGGCGGGCGCGGTACGGCCGTGCGGCCACCGCCGCTGGAGCCGCCGCTGCTGCTGCCGCCGCTGGAGCCGCCGGAGTAGCCGCCGGTCGTGACGCCGCCTCCCGAGCCGCCGCTGCCGCCCGAGTTGCCGCCATCACGGCTGCCGCCCGAACCGCTGCGATCCACGGTGCCGCCGCCGGCGTTGACGCGCGCCGGTTCCGGCTCGCGCGGACGCACGCGCGTGTAGCCGGCGCCATTCACCACACGACCCTCCACCTGCGGCTCGCTCGAACCGCCGCCGCCCGGGTTCGGGTTGACGACCGCCCAGCCCCATCCCGGCGGGCCGAAGCGCGGGTCGTAATAGCCGTAGTACTGGTAGGCGAACGGCGAGTACATCGACATGAAGCCCCACGGGCTGGCCATCAGCCACGGGTCGGTCCAGCCCAACGGGCTGCCAAAGCCGGGGCCGACGGGTGGGTAGCCGCCGGGGCCGGCCGAGCCCAGGCTGGTGGTGGCGCGTTCGATCACGAACTTCTCGGGGAACGACAGGGCCATCATCACGTCGATGACGCTGTCGTCCACATCAGCCGCCGCCAGTTCGCGCAGCGTCCGCGCGTTGAGCGGCAGCTTGCTGCCGGTTTCGACGAGCGCGGCCTGCAAGGCTTCCGGTGAGGTCTTGCGGCTGGCTTCCTTCATTTCGTCGAGCGTCCAGCGGTTGAACAGCGGCGGGCTGTCGATACCAGCGGCGCGACGGCCGGCCTGACGCTGCTCGCGGCTCAGCATGTAGCGTCGCACGCGCACCTGCCGGCGATCGCGCACGTCCACCGCCTGAATGTCCACCCACGTCGGTCCGGCGCCGACATAGCTCAGTCCGGTGATCTTCCGCTCGGGCTGCCCGGCGCAGGCCACCGATCCGGTGGAGTAGAGCAGGCGTCCGGACGTGGACCATTCGGCGCGGCGCGTGCTCGTGCACGACGCTTCTTCCGCCGTCGACACCGAGCCGTCGCCGGCCACCGTTTCGTCGTTCACCGTCCTGTTGTCGACGACGGTCTGCTGCGACACCGCGCCGGCTTTCTCGGACGGCGTGACGCAGATCATCACGTCCTGCTGCTTCTGATCGGGCGGCAGTGCGCGCGCCGCCGCCGAGATCAAATCGGTGACGGCGTCGCCGCTCGTCTCGCGCTGCAGTTGCCAGCAGCCGAGGTACGGCGCCCATCGAGGATCGACGGTCTGCGCCGATGCCGGAGCGAGTGGCAGCGCCAGGGCCGCCATCACGAGCGTGGTGCGCAACATCATGAACATCTCCTTCCGAACCGTCCCTCGTCTCCCGATCAGAACACGAACCGGAACCCGGCCGACGCCCGGACACCGGACAAGTCGATTGGCTCGAAGCCGATGAAGTCGTTCTCGAGATCGCCGCGCGCCCATTGATAGCGCCCTTCCAGCGTGAACAGCATGCGCTTGTAAACGACGATGTCGAGGCCGCCGAGGGCGTGCGCCGTGGGCGAGATGCCGTTCGACGAGAAGAACTCCGGAAACACGCGCCCGTCCTCGTAGTCGACGAAGTCGCCTTCCTGCTGGAAACGCCAGAAGATGAGTCCGCCGCCGGCGCCGACATACGGCTGCACGCGCGACGGAATCCAGGCGAAGCGGCCGATGCGTTCGCCCCGCGGCGCCAGTGCGTAGCGCACGCTCGCCGTGACGCCCGCCTGTCGCAGCGAGGTGCGTTGTTCGATCGGCAGCAACTCGTTGTCGACGAAGTCCCGATACTCCGAAGCAACGGTCTTGCGCGAGATATCCATGCTGCCGACGAGATCGATCCGCGGCGTCAGCGTGAATGCGAGGTCGGCGCCGAACGCGGCGCTGCGGAAGTCGCCGCGATCGATGGTCAGTTGATTCTGGAGGAAGTCGAACAGGTCGCTGCGCTCGCCCGGGACGAGCAGGCTGCCGCGCACACCAATCGAGCCGCGCGGCTCGCCGAAGTAGAAGTCGGCCTCCGGCAGATCACGCGTCAGCGTCGGCGTGTCGGCAGGGGTCTGCGCGAACGCCGTCGACGGGGTCAGAGCACACACGATGGCGACCGTTGCCAGCAGCCGGCACCACGGTCGGCCGGCGAGGAAACTCGACATCCTGGACTCCTCCGGCAGGCTCCTCTGATTATCGCGGATTTTCGCCCCGCGTTCGACCACGAATCGCCAGGCCACCGCAACCGTAAGCAACGGGGTGAACAATCGCCGCGCGGCTGCCGTCCAACGCCCCCATGGACCATCTGTGGCACGACCTGCGTGTGGCGGCCCGGGGCCTGCGGAAAGACCGCGGCTTTGCGCTCACCACCATGGCCACCCTGGCGCTCTGCCTGGCCGCCAACGTCGCCATCTTCGCCGTGATCGACGCCGTGCTGCTGAAGCCGCTGCCGTTCGACGCCCCTGACGAGCTGGTCGCCCTCCACAACGCCTATCCCGGAGCCGGCATCCAGCGGTCCGAGAACGGAGTGCCGGACTACTTCGATCGCCTCGAGGCGCTGACGCTTCTCGATGGCCTGGCCGCGTTCCGGGAAACCGGCCTCACCGTTGGCGGTGATCGCGGCGACGCCGAACGCCTGACCGGTATCGTTGCCACGCCGTCGTTCTTCACCGTGCTGCGCGTGCAGCCGTATCGCGGGCGACTGTTCACGGAAGAGGAAAGCGAACCGGGCCGCGACCAGAAACTGGTGCTGACCTACGGCTACTGGCAGCGCACGTTTGCCGCCGCCGACAGCGCCGTTGGCCAGTCCATCCGCATCAACGGCACGCCCTTCACCATCGTCGGCGTGCTGCCGCCGGACTTCCGCTTCATCGATCCCGAGGTGCAGATGGTGCGCCCGGTCGCCTTCACGGCCGCGGAGCGCGCGGATGATCAGCGGCACAGCAACAACTGGGAACAGATCGGGCGCCTGAAGCGCGGCGCCACCACCGCGCAGGTGCAGGCGCAACTCGACGCGCTCAACCGCGCCAACCTCGATCGCTTTCCCGAATTGCGCGAAGTGCTGGTGAATGCCGGATTCACGACCCGCGTCGTGCCGTTTCACGCGTTCGTCGTCGGTGATCTGTCGCGGACGCTGCAACTGCTGTGGGCGGGCGCGCTCCTCGTGCTGGTGATCGGCTGCGTGAACGTGACGAACCTCGTGCTCGTGCGCGCCACGGCGCGCCGGCGCGAGATGGCCACACGTCAGGCGCTCGGCGCCGGGGTAGGGCGCCTGGTTGGACAAAGCCTCGTCGAAAGCCTGCTGCTGGCGGTGTGCGGCGGCGTTGCCGGACTCCTGCTCGGATGGTGGGCGCTGGTGTCGGCGCCGTTCTTCGGACTGGATCAACTGCCGCGCGGCACCGAAGCCGCCATCGACATCCGTGTCGTAATGTTCTCGCTGACGTTGGTGACGCTCGTGGCGGCGGTGATGGCCGTGCTGCCCATCGTCGCATCGCGTCACGCCGATCTGGCGCAGGCCGTGCGTGAAGAAGGCCGCTCGGCAACGGCCAGCCGTACGTCGCGATTGGCGAGGCGCGCGCTGGTCACCAGCCAGGTGGCCTTCGCGTTGATCCTGCTCGTCGGCGCGGGGACGATGGTCGCGAGCCTGCAGCGCGTGCTGGCGCGCGATCCGGGCTTCCGTGGCGAGCGCGTGTTGACCGGGCTGGTCAACCTGCCTGCCGCGCGCTACGCCGGCGACGCCGACCTGCGGACGGCAACCGATCGCCTGCTGGTCGCGGTGCGCGCGCTTCCGGGCGTCGAAGCCGCCGGCGTCTCGACGACGATTCCGTTCAGCGGCAACTCCAGCGACAGCGTGATCATTGCCGAGGGCTATCAGATGGCGCCGGGCGAGTCGGTGATCTCGCCCAACGTCGTGTCGGTGTCCGACGGCTACTTCGAAACGATGGGCGTGACACTGGTGGCCGGGCGATGGTTCACCGACGGCGACGTCGAAGGCCGGCAGCGCGTCATCGTCATCGACGATCGGCTCGCGCGCCGGTTCTGGCCCGACGGGGACGCGGTGGGGAAGCGCATGTATCAAACCGTCGACGCGTCGAGCCTGCTCAAGCCTCCACCCGTCGATCAGATGTTCACCATCGTCGGCGTCATTGCCGAGATGCGGCTGCGGGGCATGGTGGATGGCACCGGCGCGGAGCGCGTCGGCGCCTACTTCATGCCGTATCGCCAGCGGCCGAGCCGCGGCTTCGGCGTCGCCTTGCGAGCGCATGGGGACCCATCGTCGCTGACGGAGGCGGCGCGACGGGCCGTTGCCAGTGTCGACGCGGAATTGCCACTGTTCGACATCCGCACGATGGAACAGCGCACGAGCGAATCGCTCGTCGATCGCCGCACGCCAACGTTGCTGGCGACCGGGTTCGCGGTGGTCGCACTGCTGCTCGCAGGCGTCGGCATCTACGGCGTGCTGGCGTATCAGGTGTCGCAGCGGCGCAAGGAACTCGGCGTTCGCATGGCGCTTGGCGCCGGTGCCGGACGCATCTTCGCGCTCGTGCTTCGCGAAGGCGCGCTGATCGTCGGGATTGGCGCGGCAGTGGGCCTGCTTGGCGCCGTGGCACTGCGTCGGCCCCTCGATCGCGTGCTGAACGAAGTGGGCTCGGTCGACACCGCGGTGGTGATCGCCGTCGCGGCCATCCTGCTGGTGGTGGCGCTGCTGGCGTGTGTCATTCCCGCCCGCCGCGCCGCCCGGACCGATCCGGCCGTCGCGCTTGCTGAGTGACCAGCATCAATCGGGCGTTTCGCGGGGAGTGACGAGGACTCGGCGTGGCGCACCGTGCCGCAGAATGCGCAGCGGCGTCACCTGTCCGATGGCGCTGTCGGTGAGGAGCCGCACGAGATCGTCGACGCCGGAGACCGGCGTGCCGCCGAAGTCGAGAATCAGGTCGCCCGGGCGCAGACCGGCGGCGTCGGCTGGACTCTCCGGTGTAACGGCGGTGACGGCGAGTCCACGCTCGCGCGGCAGTTGATACTCGCGCACGAAGCGGCGCGGGATGTCGACGTCCTGCCCGGCGACGCCAAGGTGACTCCGCCGCACGCGGCCATCGCGCAGCAGCGACGAGATCACCCACGTCGCGGTGTTGATCGGCACGGCGAACGCGATGCCCTGGCCACCGAGGATCACCGCGGTGTTGACGCCGACCACCTCGCCGCGGCTGGTCACCAGCGGACCGCCCGAGTTACCCGGATTGAGCGCGGCGTCGGTTTGAATCAGGTTCTCCATCAACCGCACGGTTCGTGCGCGCAGTGAACGGCCGAGCGCCGAGACGACGCCGGTGGTCACCGTGTGCTGGAAACCGAACGGGTTGCCGATGGCGATCACCACTTGTCCCGGCTTGAGCGTGGCCGAGTCGCCGAGCGGCGCGGACTGCAGATCGGGCGCGGTGACGCGCAGCACGGCAAGGTCGGTGTGCGGATCGTCGCCCACCAGATCCGCGCGCAGCACGCGTCCGTCGGTCAACGACACCGAGATGTCGGCGCCGGCGGCCACGACGTGACTGTTGGTGAGGATCAAGCCATCAGGCGTGAACACGAACCCCGAGCCCGAGCCGCCAGCACCGCGGCGTCCCTTTGCATCGCCGCCACCGCCGCGCACCTCCACCTTGACGACGGCCGGCGCAACGCGGTCCACCGCGTCCACCACCGCGCGCGAGTAGGCATCGAGCAGTTCAAGATCAGTCGTTGCCATGGCTGTCACCGTCCCGACCACATCTTCGTGCCTGTCAGATTCCGATGAGTCCGAGCTGAAGCCCACGGCGTACAGCTTCGGTTCGCGTCGAAACGCCAAGCTTGCCGAACACCGCGCCGAGGTGAAACTTCACCGTGTGCTCACTCACACCCAGGCGCTGTGCAATCTCGCGGTTGTGCAGGCCGTCCGCGACCAGCGTCAGCACCTCGTGCTCCCGCGGCGTCAATCCTTCGATGAGCGCCTCCGCCTGCGGTGTCGCCATCGTCGTTGTCACTGGCGAGACGGACGCGGCGGACGGCGTCGTCTTCGTCCATGTCTCCGGCGTGCTCACCACCCAGTCGGCCATCGACGGATCGCTGACGATGAGCCAGCGCGCGGCGTCGGCGAAGCGCTCGCGGAGTGCGGCGCGTTCCTCCGGCGTACCGCCGGCGATGAAGAGGCGAAGTGGCGCGGACACGACGCGTTCAGCCTATCGCGCCTGCGCCACGCCTCTGCTATCGGCCCGCGCGTTCACGCCGTCGCTCGCCGATGGTCACCGGCACATCGAGGGCCGAGGCGCCGCGCAGCACCGTCAGCGGCACGGTCTTGCCGACGTGATCGCCACGGAGCCGCGTCACCAGCTGTTCCGGTTCCTGCACGGGACGGCCGTCGAAGCCAGCAATGATGTCGCCGACGAGCAGGCCGGCCGCATCGGCAGGACCTTCCTCGACAATGCCGGTGATCAGCAGGCCGACGGGCTCTTCACGTCCTGGACGCTGCCGCGCCGGCACCATCACCGGCACCGTGCTCACGCCGAGGAAGCCCTGACGCGCGCCGCCGTGTGCGACGACGTCCTGGGCCGCGGCGATGGCGACGTCGATCGGCACGACGACCGTGGTGCCGCGAATCGCGGCGGCGGTGAGAATGCCGAGCACACGACCGTCGGCGTCGGCCAGCGCGCCGCCGGTGAACGCGCCATGCGGCGCGGTCGCGGTGCGATACACACGCGCCAGTTCGGTCGCACGTCCGGTGCGCAGCGGTCCGCCAATGACGGCGATAGAGGTGAGCGACGCGAAGGTGCCGCCGCTCCACGTGCGTCCGACGCTGACGGCCAGATGGCCGACGCGCGGTTCCGGCGCCGGCCGCGCCGGCGGCACACCAAGGCCGGGGACGCGGACCACGGCAAGACCGGTGACCGCGCTTGCGCCCAGCACCGTGCCTTCGAGCGTGTGGCCATCACCACGCCGCACGACGACCGCGTCGTCGTCGAGGTGGCGGGCCGAGGTGAGCACCAGATCTTCGGCGAAGGCGACGCCGGCCACGGGACGCCGCCGCGCCAGCACCTGGACCACCGAGGCCGCGGCTTGTTCCGCGGCGTGCGCCACCTGGGTGGAAAGGGCAGACAGGATGTCGTTCATGGTTCGAGCGTAGCGGGACGGGCGGCGGGACGGATCAGCCGATCGGCTAGCCGTCTGGAGGGCCATGCGATTCGCGGATAAGATCAAAGACCGTGAACGCTCCCGCGCCCGTATCCGCTGAACCGATGTCCCTGGCCGAAGCCTCCCGCCTGGTGGAGGCGCTCCGCGGTGAACTCGCCAAGGTCATCGTCGGACAGGAGGCGGTGATTGCCGACACGCTCACCGCGTTCCTCGCCGGCGGACACTGCCTGTTGCGCGGCGTGCCGGGCCTGGCGAAGACGCTGCTCATCAAGACCATCGCCGACGCGGTGCACCTGAAGTTCAGCCGCATCCAGTTCACGCCGGACCTGATGCCGTCGGACATCCTCGGCACGGAGATCATCGAGGACGATCGCGCCACCGGCAGCCGGCAGATCCGCTTCCTGCCCGGGCCAATCTTCGCCAACATCATCCTTGCCGACGAGATCAACCGCACGCCGCCGAAGACGCAGGCGGCGCTGCTCGAGGCGATGCAGGAATATCAGGTGACGATCGGCGGCAAGCGGCACCCGCTGCCGCGGCCGCTGTTCGTGCTGGCGACGCAGAACCCGATCGAGCAGGAAGGCACGTATCCGCTGCCCGAAGCGCAGCTCGACCGCTTCATGATGAACGTTGTCATCGGCTATCCGACGGCGGAGGACGAGCGGCGGATGCTGGCGCGCACGACGACCGGCGATGAGCCAAACGCGTCGCCGGTGGCGACGGGAGACGACATCGAGCGGGCGCGGCGGCTGGTGCGCGACGTGCCGGCGGCCAGCAACGTTGTCGATCTGGCGGCGAAGCTGGTGCGGGCGACGCGGCCGCAGTCTACGGATGAAGCGCCGGAGTTCATCCGGCAGTGGGTGCGCTGGGGCGCGGGTCCGCGCGCGGGTCAGGCGCTGCTGCTGGCGGGCAAGGCGCGGGCGGTGATGGCGGGGCGGCCGGCGGTGTCGCTCGACGACATTCGTGCGGTGGCGGCGCCCGTGCTGCGCCACCGCGTGCTGGTCAACTTCCAGGCCGAGGCCGATGGCGTGGACGCCGAGAGCGTGGTGACACGGCTCATCGACGAGGTCTGCGCGCGGTAGCGCCGCCATGTCGCGCGCGCACGTGGCCACGCCAGCCGAGCGCGCCTCGGTGCGCGACCTCGAGCTGTTTGCCCGCACGACCGTCGAAGGTGTGCGCCAG
Source organism: Acidobacteriota bacterium (assembly GCA_020851325.1). GTDB lineage: Bacteria > Acidobacteriota > Vicinamibacteria > Vicinamibacterales > UBA2999 > VFZN01. Next base: position 10,182 of record JADZCY010000270.1, read on the forward strand.
GGCCTGCATCGCAGTCCGTTCCACGGCTTCAACGCCGAGTTCAGCCAGTACCGCCACTATCGTCCCGGCGACGATTTGAAGCATGTGGACTGGAAGGCGTTCGGCCGCACCGATCGCCTTTACACGCGGCAGTTCCGCGAAACGACGAACATGTCGGCGCTGTTTGTCTGCGACTGTTCGAAGTCGATGGACTACGGACCGAAGTTCGCGCTCGCGCAGGCGGCGGTGGCGGTGCTCGGCACCCTCATCGTCGATCAGGGTGACGCGGCCGGACTGCTCGGCGTGGCCGCCGATCGCGCGCAGTACCTGGCGCCGGGCAGCGGGCATCATCACCTGACGCTCTTTCTTGCCGCGGTGGCGCGGCTGCGGCCCGAGAGTCCGCTGGAGCTGGCGGCGGGACTTCGGCGCGCGGAAACGCTGTTGAAGCGGCGCGGCCTGGTGATTGCCGTGTCGGACTTCTACGAGGATCAACCGGCGCTGGCGGCGGCACGGCGACTGAAACACATCGGGCACGACGTCGTGCTCGTGCACGTCGTGTCGCGCGGTGAGTTGCACCTGGATGAACGTGGTGCCGTCGAGTTCGTGGACGCGGAGACGGCCGAGCGCGTGGTGCTGCAGGCCGAACAGGCCGAGGCGGCCTACGCCGCACGCGTGTCGGCATGGCTCGACAGCGTCGAGGACTCTGCGCTGCGCGACGGCATGGGCTACTTGCGGTTGACCAGCCGCGAGACGTTCGAACGCGACCTGCGCCAGTTCCTGGTGCGGCGCCGCGGCGGCGCGTGAGCGATGGGGATCACGTTCCTTCAGCCGTGGGTCTGGCTGCTGGGTATTGCCGCGGCGGTGCCGATTGCGCTGCACTTCCTGGCGCGGCAGCAGAGCCGCCCGCATGTGTTTCCCAGCCTGCGGTTCCTCGAACCGATCGCGCTCTCGGCTGTGCGCTGGCGCACGCTGCAGGACCTGCCGCTGCTGGCCGTGCGTGTTGCCATCATCCTGGCCGCCGTCGCCGCGCTGGCGGCGCCGGTGATTGTCACGCCGGGTCGGGCAACGCTCTGGGCCAATCGCACGGCCCGCGCCATCGTCCTGCACGATGAAGCGGCGGCGGCCGACGACGAGCGACGAGGCGCCACGGTCAGCGCGGTGTTCGCACGCGATCGCATCACCGACGCTGTTGCCGATGCGGTGCGGTGGCTCGACGCGCAATCGCCGCAGCGTCACGAGATCGTGATCATGTCGGCGTTTGCGGCCGGCGCCATCTCGGAGGCCGACCTTCAGTCGGTGCCCGGGAAGGTGGGCCTTCGCCTGGTCCGTTCGTCAACCGCACCGCGGCCTCGCGTGCGCGAGATGTCGCGCCTGCAGTTGCGGGACAGCGGACTCATGCGCGTCACCGAGGAGGTGCGGCTCGATCCGCAGGCGACGACGCTTCGCGAGCAGCGCGCGGATCGCGTCGAGGCGAACAGCATCACGGTGCGCGCGCGTCCCGAGGAGCAGACACGCGCCGATGCGGCGCTGCGCGCCGTCCTGCGTCGAGGCGTGCGGCTGCCACCGGCCGGGTTGCTGCAACCGATCGCGGTTGACTGGCCCGGCAGTGCCGACGCGCTGACCGCCGCGATCGACGATCGCCTCCAGGCGGACTTCACCACCTGGGAGCCGGAGCGGATGAGCGACGAGGACCTGAGCGCCTTGTCGCGTGACGCGGTGGTGCAGGGGCCGCCGGCCGCGGAGGACATGGGCGACCGCCGCATCGTGTGGGTCGTCGTGCTGGCGCTGCTCTTTGCCGAAAGCGCGCTCCGCGGGAGGGCGCGATGACCGTGCGCGACGAACTCGGCCCGTTCGCGCGCCGGCTGCAGACCGCCGATCTGCTGTGGACGCTGGCGGCCGCGGCCACGGCGCTGACGGCCGGCGTGGTGGTCAGCCGGTTTTGGCCTGCGGCGTTGAACATCGGCGTCGCGGGCGCCGTCGTCGTCCTCGTGGCCGGCGTGTGGCGAACAGTGCGCGCCTGGACCATCGAGCACACCGCGCTGGCGATCGAGACGCGCACGCGCGCGTTCGACAACCTGCTGATCACCGCCGTGGAACTGGCGCCGCAGCCCGCCGCGCGCATGCGGCCGCTCGTGGAAGCGGCGGCACGCGAACGCCTCTCCGGGGTCGCCCCGGGGGATGTCGCGCCGCTGCGCACGCCGGCGCTGGCGGCAATCGCGATCATCATCGCCGGGGTCGTCGCTGCAGTGCTCATCAACTCGCGCGCAATCCCGTCGAGTGAATTCACCTCGCCAATCGGATCCGCAGCCACGCCGGGCACGCTGCGCGCGGTACGGGTTGTGGTGACGCCCCCTGGCTACCTGCAACGCGAGGCGGAGATCGTCAGTGATGCCGCGGAAGTGCGCGTGCCCGAAGGTGGGCGCGTTCGCCTCGACGTCGAAGCCGACACGCCGCTCGCCTGGGTCGAGAGCGGAGACGGGACGCGCACGCCGCTCGACGCGGCCGGCGACGGACGGTTCTTGCGCGAGTGGACACCCGCGGCCACGGAAACGTGGGCCATTGCCGCCGGTCCGTCGCTCGGCGACGCCGCCGGCTCACGCCTGCTCACCCTCACCGTCGTTCCCGACGCGGCGCCGGAGGTTCGCATTGCCGCGCCTGGACGCGATCTCACGTTTCCGACGCCGAAGCAGTCGGTCGCGATCGAACTCACCGCGCGCGATGCAGAAGGCTTGTCCGCGCTCGAGTTGCGGTACACGCGGCTGTCGGGGTCGGGCGAGACGTTCGAGTTCACCGAAGGTCGCGTGCCGGTGGCCATCACGCGCAAGAGTCCGACGTCGTGGAGCGCGCGTGTTGACTGGCCGCTTGCGTCGACAGGCATGGAGGACGGCGATTCTCTCGTCTATCGCGCCGCCGTGCGCGACACGCGGCCCGGCCGCGACTGGACGTTCTCCGATTCGTTCACCATTGACGTCGGCAAGCGGTTGGAGTTTGCCGGGGCCGGCTTCGCCATCCCCGAAGAGGATCGGCGTTACGCCATCAGCCAGCAGATGGTGATCGTGAAGACCGAGCGGTTGATTGCCGAGAGCCGCAGCCTCGAGGCGGAGACCGTCGCCACACGTGCGCGCGAGTTGGCGGTGGAGCAGCGGATGGTGCGCGCCGAGGTCGTCTTCCTCAGCGGCGGCGAAGTGGAAGACGAAGTGGCGGAAGCGGAACACTCGCACGAATTGCAGGAAGGCCGGCTCGAGAATCGCGGCCGCGCCGAGATGCTGCGCGCGCTGAACGAGATGTCGCGGGCAGAGGCGCTCCTCAACGGCACCGAACTCACCGCCGCACTGGCCGCGGAAAAGGCGGCAATGGCGGCGCTGCAGCGGGCGTTCGACCGGCGCCGCTATTTCCTGCGGACGCTGTCCGAACGCTCGCGGATCGACACCACCCGGCGGCTCACCGGCAATCGCAGCACCGCGAGTTCGTTCACGCGGCCCGATGGCAGTGCCGTGCCGGATCTGCTGGCGGACGAGCGGCGTCTGATGCGTGAACTGGCCGAGGCCCGGGCGAGTGATGCCGCTCCTGAGACGAGCGTGCTGGTGCGATTGGCGGGCCTTGCCGGCGATGCCGATGCCTGGGCCACGCGCGCCGCCGCCATCGCGCGTGCCGGCTCCGCGGACGAGCGGCGACCCTTGATAGACGAGGCCATGGCCGCGCTGTCCGCACGCGCTCGCGCACGTCTGGGGCCGAGCGGGGCAAGCTCGATCCGAAGTGACGACGCGCTGCGCGGTTGGTGGGCCGACGCCTGGCGCGAAGGATCGCGCCGATGAGGTTTGCCGCCCTGCTGCGCCTGGCGGCGATTGGCGTCGCGCTGATGGGCGTGCTGGATCCACCGGTGGTGGTGACACCCGCGCGCGTCGTCGATGTCGATGTCGTGGCGATAGAGACGGACGCCCACGCGGCGGCACGCGATGCGGCCTTGACGTCGCTGCAATCCGCCCTGGGACCCACTTACGTCGTTCACCGACATGACGCGGCCGAAGGCGACGTGGCGCCGTGCGACATTCATCGCCCGTGCGTCATCGTCGGTGACGGCCATCAGCAATTGCGGCTCGCTGCCGATCGCGAAGCGCCGGCCGCGGTCATCACACCGGTGATGACGGGACCGCGCGTGGACGTCGTGGGTTTCGAGGCGTCCGCGAGCCACGAGTCAGCGGCTGGCGCCGCCGAAGTGCAACTCACCGGTCTGGGCGCGACGGGCGCGACGACGCAGGTGCAGGTGCTGGACGGTGCGGCGGTCGTTGGCGAGGCGTCACATGTCTGGACGTCCGACGGCGCAGCGACGGTGGACGTCGACTGGTGGCCGCTGGATGCTGGTCCACGGATGCTCGTTGCCAGGGCGACGACAACGTTTTCGCATGAACAATCGCCCGCCGTGGATCAGCGGCGGCAGGCAGTGGTGAACGTGATCGAGGCGCCCTGGCCCGTGCTCGTCTACGAGCGGCGGCCGTCATGGGCGACGACATTCGCGCGGCGCGCGCTGGAGGCCGACGCGCGCTTCGACGTCACCGCGCGCACCGAACTCGCACCGGGTGTCCTCGCGACGCCGTCACGCGGCGCCGTTGGTCTCGACGATCGCGTGCTCGA
>JADZCY010000271.1 GCA_020851325.1 Acidobacteriota bacterium
ACTACTCCATCCAGCGGGTGTCGGCGACGATGCCGCGGCGATCGTTGATGGCGAGGTGCGAGCCGATGAGGTCGTCGCGGCCGCTGGCCGCCTGCTCCATCAGCCGCTTGTGTTCGAGCATCTCGCCGAGGATCACCTTGAGCATGCCGCGATGCCGCGCGTGCGTGACGGGCTCGACCTTCGGGCGCCAGCTTTCGACGAATTGCCCGTTGGCGCGCGCATCGTCACCGGCCAGCGTCTTCCAGCCGTCCTTGCCGCTCACCGGCAGCGACGAGCGGGACGGGTCGGCGGGGATGGTGCCGCCGACGTCGAGCAACGCGCGCTGCAGCCAGGAGACGTGCGTCTCCTCGCGGGCGATCATGTATTGATACGCGTTGTTGATGTCGTAGTGCGTGATCTGCTTCGCCACCTCTTCGTGCCGCATGAGCAGCGCGAGGCGGGCGAGGTAGAAATCGCGGAGGAGGTGCTGGAGTTCGGTGCTCACGCCTTCTGCTTTTCCTTGCAGGTGATGCAGACCCGCGTCCACGGAATCGCGTTCAACCGCGCCTCGGCAATCGGTTCGCCGCAGTCGCGGCAGATGCCGAAGGTGCCCTTCTCGATCCGCGCCAGTGCCTCGTCGATCGCCTGGAGGATCTTCGCGTCGGTCTGCTTGAGACGGAGGTGGATGTGCACCTCGTTGTTACCGGTTGCCTGATCCGCCATGTCGCCCTGGCGCCCGTTGTTGTGCTCCATCTGGTGCTGAAGCGGGCGGAGACCGGCGGCCTGTGTCAGCTCTGCCTTCTTGCGCTGCAGAGCGTCCTTGAAGACCGAAACGTTCATCGACTGGCTACTCCCCTGCGTTGCCCTGGGACACGGGGCAACAACCCCTGATGTTACCACGTCACTCCCCGCGCAGGGTTGCCAGCGGCTTGCGCTGCAGGACGTCCCAACTGGCGACAATGCCGACCACGGCGACGAGCACCGAGGTGGCGACAATGCCGGTCAAAGTGAGCCCTGGCAGCGCGCGGAAGGGGATGTCGAGCGCGAAGCGGCTGATGCCCCACGTCAGGCCCATCGCCGCGACGGCGCCAATGGTGCCGGCGAGGGCGCCGAGCAGTCCGTACTCGACGAGCAGGACGGCGGTGATCAGCCGGCGCGTCGCGCCGAGCGTCTTGAAGATGGCGGCCTCGTAGATACGGCGGAACTTGGTCATCGCCACGGCGCCGGCCAGGATCAACAGCCCGCTCAGCACCACGAGGGTGCCGACAACGGTGACCGCGAGCGTGACGTTATCGACGACGGTCTTGACGGCGGCGAGGATCTCGCGGCCGTCGATCACCGACACATTCGGCGCCGTCGCCACCAGGTCTGCCTGCAGGCGCGCGCGAGCCGTGGTGTCGGCCGGACCGCGGAAGAAGCCGATCGACCCATGCGGCGCGCGGTCGAATACGCCGGGACGGAAGACGAACATGAAGCCGCCGGCGCGGCTGTCGGCCCACTCGACATGACGCACGCTGGTGACGCGAGCGTCGAACGGCCGGCCAAGCACGTCGAAGCGCACGGTGTCGCCCACCTGGATGCCGAAGCGATCGTGCACGCTTTCCTCGATGGACACCTCGGGCGATTCCGGATCGCCGGGGCCGGACCAGAAGGCGCCCTCGATCACGCGCTCGTTCGCTTCCAGTTCGGGGCGATACGTGACGGTGTACTCGCGCGCCAGTGAGCCGCGGCCGCGCACGTCCTCGTAGTTCTCCAGTTGCACGTCGCGGCCCTGCACGCCGGTGACGCGCGCGCGCAGCACCGGCAACAGTCGCGGCGGCGGGGTTCCGGCGTCCTGTCGCGACACGACGAGATCGCGCACGGCAGCCACCTGATCGGACTGGATGTCGAGCAGGAACATGTCCGGCGCTTCAGGCGACAGATCCACCGCGAACTCGGCGACGAGATTCTGCTGGAGCGAACGGACGCCGATGATGAAGAAGCTGCCGAGGCCGACCGCCAGCAGGACGATGCGCACCTGGCTGCCGGGACGGCTCAACTGCAGCACCGCATGACGCACGGCAAAGGTCCGCGCCCGCGCCAGCGGTCGAATCAGCCGAATCAACGCAATGCCCGCCACGTGCAACGCCAGCGTCGTCACTGCGAGGCCGATCGTGACGACCGCACCGACGCGCCACGAGCCGGCCTGCCACACCACGAGCGCGAGCAGGGCGACGACAACGCCGCCGATGGCCATCACCTGCGTCGCGTCGATCGGCGTGTGCGCGGCTTCGTCGCGCAGCAGACGCGACGGCTTCACGTGCCGCACGTCGAGCAGCGGAATGAGTGCGAACAGCACCGACACGAGCAGGCCGATGCCCAGGCCCTGTGCCACGGCCGGCCACGTCAGCCCGTAGTCGATGGTCACGCCTGGCGTCGCCGCGGCCAGCATCGATTGCGGCAGCGCCGCGATGGTCAACCCGGCGAGGCCGACGCCGACGAGGCTGCCGGCGAGACCGAGGATGATCACCTGCGACAGGTAGATCGTCAGCAGTTGCGACGACCGGGCACCCAGGCATTTGAGCACCGCGATACTGCGGATCTTCTGCTGCACGAATACGCGCGTGACGCTCGACACGCCGATGCCGCCAAGGATGACGATGACGAGACCGACGAGGCTCAGGTAGTCCTCGGCGCGGGCGAAGTCTTCGCCGATGTCGTCCTCGGTGGCCTTGTAGGAACGAACGCGCGCGAACTGATTCGAGAAGTCGGCGCGCAGCGTCCGGACGAGCGCGTCGAGGCTGGCGTCTGGCACGCGCAGCAGTCGTTGATGCGTCGCGCGAGCGCCGAACGCCAGCAGGCCGGTGTCGGCCAGGTCGGCCATCGAGATGAACACGCGCGGTCCGAGACTGAACGCACCAAGACGCCGGCCCGGCTCGGCTTCGAGAATCCCTCGCACCTCGAAGCTCTTGTTGCCGATGCGCAGGTGGCCGCCGATGCCGACGCCGAGTTGCGCTTCGAGTTCCGGGCGGATCAGCACGCCGCCATCGCGGAGCAGGTCAGGTCCGTAGGCGGCGCCACCCGCCAGCACCACTTGCCCGTAGAACGGAAACGCGGGTTCCACCGCCTTCAGTTCCACCATGCGGCTCAGTCCATCCGGCCGATCCTCGGCGCGCACCATCGTCGCCATCTCGACCGCCTGGATGCCGGTGGCGCCGGCGTCGGCGAGTCGTCGATCGATCGTCGCCGCCAGTTCCGCCGGCAGCGCCTGGTTGCTGGTGATCACGGCATCCGCGGTGATCAGTGCCCGCGCTTCACCGGCAAACGTCTGCCGCACGCTCTGGATCACCGATCGCAGCGCGACGATGGCGCCGACGCCGATGGCGATGCAGATGAAGAAGAACAGCAGACGCCGCCACGAGGCGCGCATCTCGCGAGCGATCATCCGCAGGACAAACGTCATCGCGCCAGCACGGCTCCGGGTGCCACGTCTTCGCTCACCTGCCGGCCGTCGCGCAGCACGAGACGTGCGTCGGCGATGGCGGCAATCGACGGATCGTGGGTCACCATCACCAGCGTGACGCGGCGCGCCTCCTTCACCTGGAGCAGCAGGTCGAGGATGTGGCGGCCGTTGGTGCTGTCGAGATTGCCCGTCGGTTCATCGGCCAGGATCAGCGGCGGATCGTTGGCCAGCGCGCGCGCGATGGCGACGCGCTGCTGTTCGCCGCCCGACAACTGCGACGGGTAGTGGTGCCCGCGATCGTGCAGGCCGACTTCGTCGAGCAGCGCCTGCGCGCGCGTCGCCGCGTCGGCGCGCCCGGCAATCTCCATCGGGATCTGGATGTTCTCGATCGCCGTCAGCGACGGCACCAGATGGAAGAACTGGAAGACGAAGCCGATCTTCTCGCCGCGCAGTCGCGCCAGCGCGTCCTCGTCGAGCGCGGTGATGTCGACGCCGTCGAGCAGGATGTTCCCTGCCGTCGGCGAATCGAGTCCGGCGATGAGCCCGAGCAGCGTCGACTTGCCGCTGCCCGACGGCCCGATGATGGCCAGCGACTGCCCCTGCGGCACGTCGAGCGTCAAGGGATGGAGGATGGTGAGCGGACTGCTGCCGCTCTGGACGGTCTTGGTGACGCCGCGCAGCGCGATCATCGCGAGCCCGTCTGCGCCAGCACCGGCTCGAGCGCCGCCCACACCAGGTCGGCGACGATGCGCGCGCCTTCGGCGTTCGGATGGATGCCGTCGGCCTGGTTCAGCGTCGGCACGCCAGCCACGCCATCGAGCAGAAACGGAATCAGCGGCACGTCGTATTCCTCGGCGAGATCGCGATAAACCGCACGGAACTGCGCGGCGTATTCGGGGCCGTTGTTCGGCGGCGCTTCCATCCCGGCCAGAATCACCGCCGCGCCGGCGCGCTGCCCACCTTCGATGATCGCCTCCAGGTTGCGGCGCAGGTCGCGCACGGGCAGCCCGCGCAGGCCGTCGTTGGCGCCGAGCGCCACCACCAGGACCCTGGGCCGGCCCTGCAGCGCCCACTCGAGCCGACGCAATCCGCC
>JADZCY010000272.1 GCA_020851325.1 Acidobacteriota bacterium
CAGTTGCCGGTGAGGCGTTGCCGCAGGATGCGATGCTGAATCTTGCCGGTGGCCGTGCGCGGCATGTCGTCGTCGCGGACGAAGCTGACGCCGCTCGGGCACTTGAAGCCGGCCAGACGCTCGCGACACCATTGCTTCAGCTCTGCTTCGTCGGCCACCGCGCCTTCGTGCAGCACCACCACCGCGTGCACGGTCTCGCCCCACTTCTCGTGCGGCACGCCGATCGCGGCGACGTCGCGCACGGCGGCATGCTCGCCGAGCACGCTTTCCACTTCGGTGGGATACACGTTCTCGCCGCCGCTGATGATCATGTTGCTCTTGCGATCGACCAGCCAGATGTATCCATCCTCGTCGCGCCGCGCCATGTCGCCCACGGAGCACCACTCGCCCGCGAATGCCTCGGCGGTCTTGTCCGGGTTCTTCCAGTAGCCGTCGAAGACATAGGCGGTGCGCGAATAGAGTTCGCCCACTTCGCCATCGGGCACTTCGCGACGCCGTTCGTCCAGCAGTCGGATGGCGCCGCTGCCGGCCCACTCGCGGCCTACCGATCCGAGTTTGTGCAACTGTTCGTCCGGTCGCAGGATCGTGACCCAGCCCGCCTCGGTGGAACCGTACAGTTCGTAGAGCTTGCCGTTCGGGAAGAGCCCCATGATGCCGCGCTTGGTGTCCTGCCGCGCCGGTGCCGACGAGATCACGAGCTTGCCGACCGCGTTCAAGTCGTAGCGACGCTTCATCTCGTCGGGCAGTGCGAGCAGCATGATGTAGTGCGTCGGCACCAGCGACGTGAACGTCACACGATCCTCGGCGAGCGTGCGCAGCAGCGCCTCGGGGTCGAAGCTGCGGCGATCTTCGATGTGGCACGTGCCGCCGAGATGCACGAGGGTCGTGCCGAAGTAGAGCGAGTTCGCATGGCACAGCGGCATGACGAGCAAGGCCGTGTCGTCGGCGGTGAAGCCCATGTCGAGCGCGGTGGCCCAGGCGATGAGCGAGTTGGCGCCATGGCTGCGTATCGCACCCTTCGGCCTGCCGGTGGTGCCGGAGGTGTACATGAGCGCGGCAACGTCGTCGGGCCGCACGGTGTCGAAGACGGCCGCCGGGTCGCCGGCCGCCAGCAGCGCTTCGTAGGCCGTCCAGCGTGGCGGCACGTCGTCGCTCATCAAGAAGAAGCGTTCGTCGGCGAGGCCCACGTCGGCACGGACGCTGTCGATCACGGCGCAGAATTCCGGCCCGGCGATGACGGCACCGACGTCGGCATGCTGGAGGATGTAGGCGATTTCGGGCGCCGTCAGACGAAAGTTCAACGGCACCACCACCAGCCCGGCGCGCGCCATGCCGGCGTAGATCTCCATCCACTCGATGCAGTTGTAGGCAATGAGCCCGATGCGCTCGCCCTTGCCGAGTCCGCGTGCGCGCAGCGCGTCGGCGAGCCGCGTGGTGCGCTCGTCCCATTCGCGATAGCTCAGGCGGCGCCGCGAATCGCGTACCGCCAGTTGCTGCGGGCGCAGCCGCGCGTGGGTGGCAACGGCGTCGGCAAGGGTGAGCATCCGGGTCATCGGGTACGTCCGGGATCGTGTCGGCCACTACTGGCCCGTGACGGCCATCACATGTAAGTGCTGCCCTTCATGCCGGTGACCACGTCCTGGCGCATGACCACGTTCACCAGCGCGGGCTTGCCGCTGGCGAACGCGCGCTCGAGCGCCGGACCAATCTCTTCCGGGCGTTCACAGTACTCGCCGTGGCCACCGAGAGCCGCAACGACCTGGTCGTAACGGGTGTAATTGAGCCGGGTCGCCACGACCCGGTCCGTGCCGTAGGTGCCGGCCTGCGGGCGGATCATCTGTCCCCAGGCACCGTCGTTGCCGACGATGCCGACGATGGGCAGGTTGAAGCGTACCGCCGTGTCGTACTCGAAGCCGTTCAGGCCGAACGCGCCGTCGCCATAGATGATCAGCACGCGCTTGTCCGGGCAGGCGAGTTGGGCGGCCAGCGCGAACGGCATGCCCACGCCGAGGGTACCGAGCGGGCCCGGGTCCATCCAGCCGTTTTCTGCGGGCACCGGCAGCACCTTCGACGCCTGGGCGACGATGTCGCCGCCGTCGCCGATCAGGATGAGATCCTTGCCGGCCACGAAGTCGCGGATCTCGCGGCACAGACGCAACGGATCGATCGGCACCTCGGCCGAGTCGAGTTCGGCGGTGAACGCGGCCTCGAGCTCGGCCTCGCGCGCGACAAGGCGATCACGCCAGACGCTGAAATCGGGCAGCTTCCGGCTGCCGACACGCAGCGCTGCAAACGTCGCCGCCAGATTGCCGACCACGGCTGCGTCTGGCGAACGGTTGGTGCCGATGAGCGTGTCTTCGATATCGAGTTGGATGATTCGGGCGTTGGCCGGGATGCTTCTGCCGTAAGCGAGCCGGAAATCCAGCAGGACCCCGGCACAGACGAACACGTCGCACTGCCCCATCGCTTCCTTGCGCACGCGATTGAGCAGTTCCGGCGTGCCGGGTCGCACCATGCCGCGACCCATGCCGTTGACGAACGTCGGAATGTGCGTCGTCTCGACAAAGTCCTGCACCGCCGCCGCCGCGTTGGACCACTTGGCGCTGGTGCCCACCATCATCACCGGGCGCTGTGCTGTCGCCAGAATGTCGAGCGCGGCATCGATGTCGGTCTGCGGCGGAGGACGCAAGCGCGGCGCGGTACGGATGGCCGGCATCCGCACCTGATCCCATTCGACTTCGTTCATCATCACGTCGATCGGAATCTCGAGAAAGGCCGGTCCCGGGTTGCCCGCTACCGCGTGCCGGATCGCCGTTTCGATGTAGTCGGGAATGCGTTGCGTGTCGTAGCAGGTATCGGCCCACTTGGTGATGGGCTTCATCACCGCGACGTGATCCATCTCCTGCAGCGAGCCGCGCCGCAGGTTGTTGAACGGCCCCTGACCTCCGATCACCAGGATCGGACTGTTCGCTCGCCAGGCATTCGCGACGCCGGTGACGCCGTCGGTGACGCCGGGGCCCGCAGTCAGTACGGCACAGCCGATCCGTCCCGGCTTGAGTCGGCTCCACGCATCAGCAGCATGCACGGCGGCCTGCTCGTGACGCACGTCGACGACCTGGATGCCTTCGTCGATGCAGCCGTCGTAGATCGCCATCACGTGACCACCGCTCAGGGTGAAGATGCACTCGACGCCAGCCTGTTTGAGTGCTCGCGCGACAAGCCTGCCACCATGTACGCCCATGGAGAGATCCCCCACTCCGCAGAGGTGAGGCGATGCTAGCACGCAGTGCCCCGGGCATGGCGGTTGCCGCTGGGCTGCCCTGATCGTGAGCACCATGGAGATTCACCGGAAGCATTTCTGCAAGGCCATCGGCCAGCCACAGCTTGCCGCGGATCGGCGCTTCGCCGACGTGTGCGATTCGAACGCAAAAAACAGGGTGTCGCGGCCGGCGCGCAAGGCCAGCCTTGAGCCAATCCAAAGCGCCATGGGAGCGGGACGAATGTCGCATCTGAAAGGCAAGGTCGCGCTGGTCACCGGCGCTTCACGCGGTATCGGGCGGGCGACGGCCGAGCGTCTCGCAGCCGACGGCTGCGCGGTGGTCGTGAATTACGCGCGCAGCGCAAGCGAGGCGGAGGCCACCGTCGCCGCCATCCGCGCGCAGGGCGGCACGGCCTCGGCCGTGCAGGCGGACATGGGGACGATCGAGGACATTGAGCGCCTGTTCGCCAGCACGCTGGCGCAATTCGGTCGTCTCGACGTACTCGTCGCCAATGCGGGGGCCTGTACCTTCAAGCCGCTGATCGAGACGACCGAAGAAGATTTCGACCACATGTTCGCGGTCAACGCCAAGGGCGTCTACTTCTGCCTGCGCGAGGCCGCCCGTCACATGGTCGACGGGGGGCGCATCGTCTGCGTGTCGACCATCGGCACCGTGATGAACATGCCGGGCGGCTCGTGCTACTTCGGGACGAAGGGCGCGATCGAACAGTTCTGCCGCGTGTTCGCACGCGAGGTCGCGCCGCGCGGCATTACCGTCAATCTCGTCTCACCGGGCTTCGTGGAGACGTCGATGTTGAAAGGCCTCCTGGCCGATGTCGATCCGACGGTGCCGGACGAATTGCTGGCGATGACGCCGTTGTCCCGCTTCGGCCGTCCGGAAGACATTGCAGGCGCCATCGCCTTCCTCGCCGGTCCGGGCGCCGAGTGGATGACCCGGCAGAATCTCGCCGTCGATGGCGGCATCGTCGGACGTTGACGGACGGCGCCGCACGATGGCGAAGCCGACGGACACCGTCGTTTCCATCACCGTCAAATCGACCGATCTCGGACCGGATCGCTACGTGCGCGGCGAAGTGTACTTCACGTATTTCGAGCAGAGCCGTCTCGAGCATCTGCGTCGCCTGGACATCGTGCCGACCTATCCGTCGCCCGCC
>JADZCY010000273.1 GCA_020851325.1 Acidobacteriota bacterium
CGACCAGGGGCGGAAGTGCGACGCACGCGGCGCACCACGACGCGGCCGGTGCGGATCGATCCACCCGAACTGCCGCTGGTCGCCGAAACGCCGGAGGCGGCTCCCGTCGAAACCCCGCCCCGTGTCGCGCATCCGCGCACGATCACCGCTGCCGCGCCGGGCACGCGCGTCGGCGCCGCGCTGATTGACGCGGCGCTGCTGCTGTCGCTCGACCTGCTGATCGTCGCCCTGACGATTCGCGTCGCCAATCTCACGTTCACCGTTGCCGACATCAGCCGTCTGCGCCCGGTGCCGATGGTGGCGTTCTTCGCGCTGCTCGCGTTTCTCTATCTGGTGGCGTTCACGATCAGCGGTGGACAGACGGTGGGGAAGATGATCTTCGGCCTGCGTGTCACCGGCGACGATGGGCGTCCCGTCGATCTGACCGGCGCTGTTGTTCGCGCGCTTGGCGCCATCGCGTCTTTCCTCACGCTGGGTGCGCTCTTCGTGCCGGTGCTGTTCGACGCCGATCGCCGGGCCGTTCACGATCGACTCGCCGGCACGCGCGTGGTGTCGGGATGAACCGCGTCGCGCTGGCCATTGCCACGTTCGGTTACGTCGGCTTCTTTCCCATCGCGCCCGGCACGGCCGGATCGGCGGCGGCGCTGCTGCTGTACGCGCTGGTGCGCGCCATGGGATTGCCCGTCGCCGAGGCCCTTGCCGTCATCGTCGTCTTTTTGATGGGTGTGTGGGCCTCGACACGCACTGAAACCGTGCTTGGCACCACCGACCCCGGCCCCGTCGTCATCGACGAAGTGCTCGGCATGCTGATCACACTGGCGTGGCTGCCGCTGTCGCCGCTCGGCGTGCTCACCGGCTTCGTGTTGTTCCGCATCTTCGACGTCATCAAGCCGTACCCGGCGCGGCGGCTGGAGAACGCGCCAGGCGGCTGGGGCATCATGCTCGACGATGCGATGGCCGGCGTCTACGGTCAGGTCACGCTAAGAGCCATGGTGTGGGCGTGGCCGCAGTGGATGAGCGTATGAGCCGGCCGCTTTCGGCGGCGATTCTGGCCGTTGGCAGCGAGATGTTGACGCCGTCGCGCGTCGACACCAACTCGCTCTACGTCACGCAGGTGCTCAACGGCCTCGGCATCGGCGTTGCCTACAAGGCTGTCGTCGGCGACGACCGTGACGAACTGGCGGCGCAGATTCGTCATGCGCTTGGCCGTGTGCCGATCCTCGTGCTCACCGGTGGTCTCGGTCCCACGGACGATGACCTCACGCGCGAAGTCGTGGCGGAGGTGCTGGGCCGCTCGCTCCTCGAGCAAGCGGAATTGGTGGAGACCATTCGCGCGCGTTTCGCAACTCGCGGTCTGCCGATGCCGGATGTGAATCGGCGTCAGGCGATGGTGCCCGAAGGTGCGACGGTGCTCGACAACCCGAATGGCAGCGCGCCTGGTCTGCTGATCGAACACGACGGCGCGCTCATCGCGCTGCTGCCGGGACCGCCGCGCGAGATGCGGCCGATGCTCGATGGCGCCGTGCGAACGCGACTGGTGGCGATGGCCGGATCGACGCGGTTGCTGCGGCGCGTGATGCGCGTGGCCGGCCGCACCGAGTCGCGCGTGGAAGAACGCGTCCAGCCCGTGTACCGCGCCTGGCTCGACGCCACGCCGCGCATCGAGACGACGATCCTGGCGGCGCCCGGATTGATCGAGTTGCACCTCACGACGCAAGTGGACGACGAGGCGGCGGGGTGGGAGGCGCTGGCGCGCGCGGTGGCCGAGATCGACGGCGTGCTCGGCGGAGATGTCGTCAGCACGAATGACGTCACGCTCGAGGCGGTGGTGGGTCAGATGCTGCGGCAGCGTGGCTGGCGCATCGCGCTCGCCGAGTCGTGCACGGGCGGGCTCGTGACCTCACGGCTGACCGACGTCCCAGGGAGTTCCGCCTACGTCGATCGGTCCTTCGTCGTCTACAGCAATGCCGCCAAGACGGACATGCTTGGCGTGCCGGCGGAGATGATTGCGCGTCATGGTGCCGTGAGCCAGGAGGTGGCGCGCGCCATGGCCGAAGGCGCGCTGGCGCGTGCGGGCGTGGACATGGCGATCGCGATCACCGGCATTGCCGGGCCCGACGGCGGCAGCGACGAGAAACCCGTCGGCACGGTGTGGATTGCCGTCGCGACGAACCAGCCGCCGCGCACTCAGGCCGCGGTCTGTCGTTTTCTCGGCGGCCGCGAGTTCGTCAAGATGTTCTCGGCGCTGACGGCGCTCGACCTCGCCCGTCGTCACATCCTCGATCTGCCGTGGGACGTCGATTGGATCCGCCGCTGACGCGGGTGATCTGAGGGGCTGATCATGCGACTGTTCGTCGCCATTCCCGTTGCGGAGGCCCTCCGTCACGATGTGGCCGCGGCGCGCCGTGTCATCGAGTCGCACATCAGCAGCGTGCGCGGCGAAGCGCCGCGCGTGGTGTGGGTGCAGCCACAGGCGCTGCACGTCACGCTGCGCTTCATCGGCGACGTAGACGACGATCGCGTGCCGGCGATGGTGGAAGCCGTGCAGGAACCGTTCGCGATCGCGCCGTTCACCTTGTCGTGGCGCGGGCTCGGCGCGTTTCCATCTGTGCGACGGCCGAGAGCGCTGTGGGTCGGCGTCGGCGAGGGCGCGGCGGGACTCGGTCAACTCGAATCGACGCTTGCCGAACGATTGGGGGGGCTCTTCGCGAACGAACGCCCCGACCACGCGGCGGCGTTCCACCCGCACATGACGATCGGCCGCGTGAAGATGGACAACCCGGGGATGGACTGGGCGGCCGCCATCGGTGCCGTGGAGGTCGGCGCACATCCATCGACGGTGACGCACGTCGGTCTGTATCGCAGCCGCGGCCTGCCCGGCGGACTTGGCTACGAAGAGATCGGCCGCGGACGTCTCGAGGGCTGAAGAATCGCTTCAAGCCCTTCAGCCCTCCAAGCCCTCCAAGCCCTTCAGGCCTTCCAGCCCTCCAGCCCTCCAAGCCCTTCAAGCCCTCCAAGTCCTTTCCACCGTAAGGTTAAGATCGTCAGGGAAATGTCGCCGCTGTTCCTCGGCTACTTCGTCGGTTCGCTGCCCCTGGGCTTCCTGATCGCGCGGGTGCGCGGCGGCGTCGACCTGCGCCTCGTGGGCAGCGGCAACGTCGGCGCGGCGAACGTCTATCGATCGGTCGGACGCACGCTGGGGGCCTCGGTGCTCGTGCTCGACATGGCCAAGGGCGCGGCCGGCGTGCTGCTGGCGCGCTGGTTGTGGCCGGAGGTCACCGAACACGGCCTCGCGCTCGCCGGCTTCGGCGCCATCGTCGGTCACGTGTATCCGATGTGGCTGCGGTTCTCCGGCGGTAAGGGCGTGGCCGTCGCGTGCGGCGTGTTTGCGATGCTGGCGCCGTGGGCGACGCTGGCCGGCATCACGATGTTTGCCGGGGCGACGTGGTGGACACGCTACGTCTCCCTGGGATCGGTGATCGCGACGATGACGCTGCCGGTGGTGGAGTGGACGCTCGAGGGCGGTGGACCGATCGCACTGGCGGCGACGGCGACGGCGCTGCTCATCGTGTTCCGTCATCGCGGCAACATCGCGCGGATGGCCAGCGGCACGGAACGGCGCCTGGGACAACAGGCGACAGAGGCATAGGAGCATAGGCGCGGATGGAACGGGTTGCAGTGATCGGCTCGGGTAGTTGGGGAACGGCGCTCGCCGCCCACCTCGCGTCGGCACATCATCAGGTGCGAATGTGGGCACGCGACGCGGCGCTGGTGGAGCAGATGCAGGCCCGGCGCGCCAATCCCGTGTATCTCCCCGAGATCACCTTTCCAGCCGGCCTCGAACCTACCGCGGATCTGCGCGAGGCGCTCGAAGAGGCATCCGTCGTCATCGTCGCGGTGCCGTCGCACGGCGTACGTGCGGTGGCGCATGCGATGCACGAGCACCTGCAGGCGGGCGCGCTGGTGGTGAGCGCGGTGAAGGGCATCGAAGCCGGCAGCCTGCTGCGCATGTCCGAAGTGCTGATGGCGGAACTGCCGCGCGCCGGTGAGTTCGCGGTGCTCTCCGGCCCCAGCTTTGCGCTGGAACTGGCGCGCCAGCAACCCACCGCTGTCGTCATTGCTTCGGCATCAGCGGCGACGGTGGAGCACGTGCAGGCGGAGTTTCGTGCGCCGTGGCTGCGGCTCTACGGCACGGCGGATGTCGTCGGCGTCGAGATGGGCGGCGCGCTGAAGAACACGATCGCCATCGCTGCCGGAGTAGTCGAAGGCCTGGGGCAGGGGCACAACGCCCTGGCGGCGCTCATCACGCGCGGCCTGGCGGAGGTGACGCGCCTGGCCGTGGCGATGGGCGGACAGCGCGAAACACTGGCCGGGCTCGCCGGCCTCGGCGATCTCGTGCTGACGTGCACGGGCGGGCTCAGTCGCAATCGTTACGTCGGCGTGGAACTCGCGCGCGGCCGACGGCTGGATGAAGTGCTGGGCAGCATGAAGATGGTCGCCGAAGGCGTGCGGACGACGGAGGCGGCGTTGGCGCTCGGCGCGCGTCACCGTGTGGAGCTGCCGATCACGGAACAGATGGCGGAGGTACTCTCCGGCCGCAAGGACGTGCCCGCGGCACTGAGGGATTTGATGGGCCGGCGCCAGAAGCCCGAGCACACGTAACCGCTGTTGGGGTCAGGTCACGATTCGTGAGTCGCGAGCCGTATCTTGGGGCTCCGACCGGTGGGCCGACGACTGGTAGTGGTCGAGCGGCGGGCGACTCACGAATCGTGACCTGACCCCAAAGCTGACCCCAAGGCAAGGATTGAGATCGATGGGTTTGTTTGACCGACTGAAACAGGGACTGACACGGACGGCGCAGCAGATTGCCGAGCGCTTCGATGAACTGGTGCGCACCAGCGACACGCCGGAGCAGCGGACACGCACGATCGATCCCGATACGCTCGACGGCCTGGAGGAAGTGCTGTTGATGGCCGACGTCGGCGTCGCCGCCTCGCAGCAGATCGTCGACGCCGTGGCGGCGCGGCCGCGTCAGGGTGAGTCGCTGCGGCAACTGGTGCGCGAGGAGATCCTGCGCATCCTCACCGCCGCCGCCACGCCGCCGGTGCAGCCAGCCACGCCACCGCGCGTCGTGCTGATCGTCGGCGTCAACGGCACCGGCAAGACGACAACGGTGGGGAAGCTGGCGAATCAACTGAAGCGCGAGGGCCAGGCGCCGCTCATCTGCGCCGCCGACACGTTCCGCGCCGCTGCCGTCGATCAACTGCAGGTGTGGGCCGACCGCGCCGGTGTCGACATCGTGCGCGCCAACGAGGGTTCGGACCCGGCCGCGGTGGTGTTCGATGCGATCACGGCGGGACGCTCGCGCGGACGCGACGTCGTCCTCGTCGACACCGCCGGCCGTCTGCACACGCGCAGCAACCTGATGCAGGAGCTGGAGAAGATTCGCCGCATTGCCTCACGCGAAGTGCCCGGCGCGCCGCACGAGACGCTGCTCGTGCTCGACGCTACCGTCGGACAGAACGCGCTGGTGCAGGCGCGCGAGTTCATGGGCGTCGCCGGCGTCACCGGCATCGTGCTGACGAAACTCGATGGCACGGCCAAGGGCGGGATGGCGGTGGCGATCGCGCACGACCTGAAGCTGCCGATCCGCTACGTCGGCGTCGGTGAAGGCATCGACGACCTGCTGCCGTTCGATCCCGCCGGCTACGCCGACGCGCTGTTCCAGGAGAAGTGGTGATCGACGACGAACTGATGCGGCGTGCGCTGTTTCACGCCGGGCGGGCCGTCGGCGCCACCACGCCCAA
>JADZCY010000274.1 GCA_020851325.1 Acidobacteriota bacterium
GAAGTGGATCACCTGATCGGCGACCCGGCGAAGGCCAAGAAAGTGCTCGGCTGGGAGCCGACGGTGGACTTCAAGGGCCTGGTGCAGATGATGGTGGACGCCGACATCGAGCGTCTGACGCGTCAGAAGGCCGCCGGTCCCGTCCCGACGCCGCGCTAACGCGGCTTCCGCCGCCATGACGGTCGGCCTCGTCATCGTCACCTGGAACGCCGAGGCTTTCATCCAGCGCACGCTCGCCGCGGTGGCCGCGCAGACGCGTCCGCCTGACGAGATCATCGTCTTCGACAATCAGAGTACCGACGGCACGTGGGCGCTGCTGGAAGCGGCCACGCGCGAATGGACGCTGGCAGCGCCGCTGCGCCTCGTGCAGGGCGGCGCGAACGTCGGATTCGCCGCCGGCAACAACCGCGCGGTGGCGATGCTGTCATCGTCCTGTGATGTCGTCGCGCTGCTCAATCCCGATGCGTTTCCCGAGCCGGGCTGGCTGGCGGCGCTGCTGCGCGCGGCCGATGCGCATCCGGAAGCCGCGTCGTTCGCGTCGCGACTGATGGTGGCGGACCGGGATGGCGTGCTCGATGGCGCCGGCGACGTGTGTCACGTCAGCGGGCTGGTGTGGCGGCGCTTTCACGGACAACGGCTCGCGGACACGCTCGAAGCGCTCGAGGCCGGTCCCGTGTTCAGCGCCTGCGCGGCGGCGGCGCTCTATCGCCGCACCGACTGGGACGCGGTCGGCGGCTTCGACGAGCGCTTCTTCTGTTACGTCGAGGACGTCGATCTCGGCTTCCGCCTGCAGCGTCGCGATCGCGCCTGCTGGTATGTTCCCGACGCCGTCGCACATCACGTCGGCTCCGCCACCGCCGGCGTCCACTCCGCGTTCAGCGTCTATCACGGGCATCGCAATCTCGAGTGGATGCTCCTGAAGAACATGCCGCTTTCGCTGCTGCTGCGATACCTCCCGCTGCATCTGTTGACCATCGCGGCCGGCGTCGTGCGCTTCGCACTTCTCGGGCGCGGCGGCACCTATCTGCGCGCAAAGTGGGACGCGTTCACAGGCGCGCGGCACGCGCTGACCGCCAGACGACGCGAAGGATCGACGCGACGTGTCGACGCATCGGCGATAGCCGAGCGCATGGACCGCTCGTCGCTGATACGGAAGGTCCTGAGTCCTAAGTCCTAGGTCCTAGGTCCTAGGTCCTAGGTCCTAAGGACGTACGTGCGCTGCGCTGACGCCGCGCCGCTGCCTGAACCCGCACCTCTGGCCTAGGACCTAAGACCTAGGACCTAAGACCTAGGACCTAGGACCTAAACCCAGGCCCTCCATCACGTTCTTGTGCACCTCGGCGTGCAGATGGTGATGCGGCGACGGCACGAGGTTGGTCCAGTAGGCGCCGAAGCGGTCGAGGATCTCGGCGTCGGAGCGGCGGCGGGCGGACTGCAGGCGCTGGCGGCGGGCGCTGAGCTCGGGCAGCATGTGGATGAAGTCGCCGAGGCCGAGGAGCTGTGCCGCGACAGCGGCGGGCAAGCGTTCGACATGTGCTTCGAGCGCGGATGATGGTGACGCGTGTTCGATCAGGTAGGCCATGCGCGCGCCGGGGGAATCCCAGCCGTCCTGCATCTCGCGCGTCACGTCACCGAGCGCGGCGAGCAGTCCGCGCATGCCAACGCGGCGGAGATTGGTGAGCGTGCCGTACTGCCGGCGAGCGCCGCGTCTCGACAACGCGTGGAGCAGACGAATCTTCAGCACGCCCGGCCGCAGACGCTCGGCGAGCCGCTGGCGCGGCCCCTTGACGCCGTCGAAGGCACGGCTGAAGGGCGTGGCCAGGAGCGCGCGATCGGCGGCCAGCAGCAGCGCCGCCGGCAGCACCTGCTGCAGGTGCTCCTCGTCCAGCAGCGAGTAGAGCATGCGCAGCGCGTTGCGCTCGAAGGCGCGCAGGCGCGCCGGACTCTCGGCACCGCTGGTGCCGTGATGCTTGTGACGCACCACGGCGCGCGGCGCGAACCACACCTCGTGGCCGAGCAGCCACAGGCGCCAGCCGAACTCGACGTCCTCGTAGTAGGCAAACGTCGGCTCGTCCCAGCCGCCGCTGGCTTCGAAGACAGCGCGATTGAAGAGGACGGCCGCGCCGCAGCCGAAGAGCAGCGGCCGCTCGTCGAGGTCGGCATCGTCGACGGCCAGATCGTAGCCGAGCGAGAAGCCGCGTCCCTCGAGGTTGACGAGGCCGCCGGCAAAATCGACGCGCGCGCCCTCCCAGTCGGTGATGAACGCGCCCACCGACGCCGCGCCTCGGCGGGATGCCACGTCCATCATCTCGTCGAGCCAGCGCGGTTCGACGCGGGTGTCGTCGTTGAGGAACACCAGCCATTCGCCGGTGGCGACGCGGGCGCCGGCGTTGTTGCCGCCGGAGAAGCCGAGATTGGTGTGCGTGCGCACGACACGCACGCCCGGGTAGTGCCGCTCGGCAACCGGCGTCGGATCCTCTGTCGACCCGTTGTCGACGACGATCACTTCGGTGCGATCGCCGGGCCACGCGTGCGCGCGGAGTGAGTCCAGACACTCGGGCAGATGACGCGCGCCGCTCGCCGTGAGGACGATCACAGACACCACGCCCGGACGGACACGCCCTTCGACTCCGCTCAGGGCCGCAAGCCCTTCGACTCCGCTCAGGGCCGCAAGCCCATCGACTCCGCTCAGGGCCGCAAGCCCATCGACTTCGCTCAGGGCAGGCAGGCGGGAGGCGGGAGGCTGCCCTTCGACTCCGCTCAGGGCTGATGGCCCTTCGACTCCGCTCAGGGCTGATGGCCCTTCGACTCCGCTGAGGGCTGGGAGGCGGGAGGCGGGAGACGGGAGGCGGGAGGCGGGAGACGGGAGGCGGGAGACGGAAGGGCGCTCCAAGGCGTCGAGACGGGAGGCGGGAGACCCTTCGACTGCGCTCGGGACAAGCGTGCGGCGGGAGGCTGTGCCGAACAGTTCGTCGATGCGCAGGTCGCGGATCAGCGCTTCTGCCGCTTCCTGATACACGTGCCCAATCGCGTGCAGCTTCAGCGGTTCGGGGAACAGCGCGAACAGTTCGTCATCGCTGACGCGACGTGACGCCTGCACGCGTTCGCGCTTCAGCCGCAGTGCCGGCAGCGCGCGGGCAACGTCTTCGAGCGCCAGCAGCGTCGCGATCACCGACGGCGGCACGCCCAGCAGGTCCGGCGTCGCGTGACCGAAACGCACGGCGTTGCGATCGAGCCCGGCGTGCGCCAGCGCGCGCGCCAGCGTCAGCGTGATCGCCGCCGGCACGATCCGCGCCGCCGCGTCGTTGCCGAAGTTCTTGATCGTCGCAAAGAGCGCATTGCGCTCGTAGAGCCGCAGGCGCAGCGTGTGTCCCCAGCCGCGCGCCGTGCCGTGCAGACGGTGGTGCGTGATGGCCGACGGCGCCAGCACGGTGGGCAATCCCGCCAGGCTCATTCGCCACCCGAGATCGAGATCCTCGAAATACGCGAAGAAGTCATCGTCGAAGCCATCGACGTGCAGGAACGCGCTGCGACGGACAGCCAGCGATCCGGCACAGCCGAACAGCAGGCGTTGTTCGGTGTACGGCCGGCCGATCGGCAGGCCGTGGTCCACCTGCCAGGCGTGACCAATGAACGTCGGCAGCGCCCCGGCGAAGTCGATGTGGCGGCCGTCCCAGTCGAGCATCACCGACGAAGCGGCGGCCGCGTCGTGCCGCGTCATGGTGTCGACCAGCGCCCGCAGCCACGCCGGCTCGACGCGCGTGTCGTTGTTCAGCAGCACGACGATGTCGGCGGCGGATTGGCGAACGGCAATGTTGTAGGCCGGCGCGAAGCCGTGATTCGATCCAAGCGCCAGCACCTGGACGCGCGGATGCGTCTGGCGAAGCCACTCCAGCGATCCGTCCGTCGATCCGTTGTCGACGACAACGACGGACGCGTTCGGATAGTCGACCGCGGCCAGCGAGGGCAGGCACGCCTCGAGATGATGGCGACCGTTGTGATTGAGGACGAGAATCGCCGCGCTGGGCAGAGCACTCATTCGGCGACGCGAGACCGGCGGCATTGTAGCACGCGGGTTTCCTGCACCAGAATGAAGGGATGCGTGATCTGCTGCGGGCGTGGCGATCGTTTCGCTCGCGCCCGGCACCCGAGCGAGCCCGTCTGCTGCGACGCGTCGTGTCCGATGCGCGCGCGCACGGCGTGACGGCAGCGCTGGCGCGCGTGCGACAGGACGGCGCCGCCGACCGTCAGCGCGACGCTTATGCCGACTGGTGCCGCGAGCACACGCCCGATGCCGCGGCACTGGCGCGCATGCGTGAGGCGAGCGCGCGGTTCACGTATCAGCCGCTGATCACGATCATCACGCCGGTCTACAACACCGATCCGCAGTGGCTCGACGCCTGCGCCGATTCGGTGATCGCGCAGGCGTATCCGCACTGGCAGTGGAGCATCGGCAACGACGGCTCGACCAAGCCTGCGACCCTCGAGTCGCTCGGCCGCATTGCCGCGCGCGACCCGCGCATCATCGTCACCGACGCGGACAAGAACGGCGGTATTGCCGCGGCGTCGAACCTGGCGCTGAGCCGCGCCCAGGGCGAGTACGTCGCGCTGATGGATAGTGACGATGCGCTGCTGCCGCATGCGCTGTTCCGGATGGTGGAGCAGTTGAACGCGGCGGGCGAGCGCGCCGACGTGCTCTATTCGGACGAGGACAAGCTCGACCTCGACGGCACGCGCTGCGAGGCATATTTCAAGCCCGACTGGTCGCCGGATCTGTTCCTGTCGAACATGTTCGTCTGCCACCTGCTGATGGCACGGCGGGCGCTCATTCACGACGTGGGCGCGTTCCGCACGGCGTTCGACTTCTCGCAGGACTACGACCTGATGCTGCGGTTGTCTGAGCGCGCGAACCGCATCGATCACGTGGCCGACATCCTCTATCACTGGCGAAAGGTGCCGCAGTCCGGCGCCACCGTCGGCGACGCCAAACCGGCGGCGCACATCGCCGGACGCGCCGCGCTGCAGGACGCGCTCGATCGCCGCGGCATCGACGGCGACATCGTCGATGTCGGGCCGGCCGGCTTCTATCGCGTCAAGTATCGCGCGCCGGATTCATCGCCGCTGGTGTCGGTGATAGTGACGGGAAGCCCTTCGACCCTTCGACGGGCTCAGGGTCGCCCCGAGCAGAGTCGAGGGGCGACTTCGCTCAGGACGAGCGGGAGGCGGGAGGCGGGAGGCGAAAGCCTTGACGACGTGACGGCGTGGCCGCATGTCGAATACGTCGGCTCGGCAAAGGAGGCGAACGGGTCGATCCTCGTGTTCCTCGGCAACGGAGTGCGTCCCTCGTCTCCCGACTGGCTCGACGCGCTCGTCGAACTCGCCCTCCAGCCCGGCGTCGGCATCGTCGGTCCCCGCGTGCTGGACGCGCACGGGCGCATTCGCGATCTCGGCCTCTACTTCGAACGCGGGACGACGTTCCGCGCGCTGCATGGCCTGTCGCCGCTGCACGGCGGCTACTTCGGCAGCGGGATCGCCATTCACAACGTGTCGGCGGTGAGCGGCGCCTGTGTGGTCACACCGCGGGTGGTGTGGGAGTCGATGGGCGGATGGGCGGACGACCTGACCAACGAAGACGCGCGCGCGGTGGACTACGCGCTGCGCGTGCACCAGGCCGGCCATCGCATCGTCGTCACGCCATGGTCATCGGTCGTGGCCCCCGCCTCATCGTCGCGTGAGGTGGAGTTCGACGTCCTCGACAACCGTCGCCTGCACGCGAAGTGGGCGAGAGCGCTGCAACGCGATCCCTTCCACAACGTTCACCTCTCCGCCGCCGGGGTGCATCCAACGAGTTGAGGCGGGAAGCGGGAGGCGGCAGGCGGGAGATAGATCTGTCGCTCGCCAGATAGGTCTGCAGATCGCCACCTCACCAGGTTGATCACCAGATCACCAGCTCAAGACATCACGAGCTTCGCAATCTCTTACGCCATCTTCTTGAATACTCGAATGTTGTAGAACTCGTCGCGCTCGAAGTCGCCGAAGTCGGCACGGTGTTCCATGACTTCGGCCACCATGTCCTTCACCGAATACTGCGGCCGGAAGCCGAGCTCCACCGTCGCGCGCTCGCACGACACCTTGTAGTTGCGGAAGTCCTGCACGTCGCGGATGTCGAGCTTCACGCGCTGGCTGGTTTCGCGCTCGAGCTCTTCCTTCACCAGATCCGCCACCTGACCGACCGTGAAGTTGCCGCTGGCGACGTTGAACACGCCGCTCAACTTGTAGCTGGCCTGCACCGCGCGCGTGAAGGCCGAAACGTCGTCTCGAATATCGAGCAGCGGCCGCCAGATCGACGGGTTGTTCACCGTGATCGTCCCGGTGGTGAGCGCGGCTTTCACCATCGTGTTGACGATGAGGTCGAAGCGCATGCGGGGCGACCAGCCGCAGACCGTGCCCTGGCGCAGCGCGATCACCGAGAACGTGTCGTCCTGCAGTTGCAGCGCGGCGCGTTCGCCCTGCAGCTTCGAGATGCCGTACGGATAGCCGCACGTCACCGGGTCGTCTTCGGTGTAGAGCTGATCTTCCGTGTAGCCGTAGACCGAACACGACGAGGCGTAGATGAGCCGCTTGACGCCGGCCTTCTTCGCGACGAACGCCAGATACGCCGGCAGCGCGCCGTTGGCGACGAAGTTCTGCGCCGGGCTGAACTCGGCCATCGGATCGTTCGACAGCCCGCCGAGGAAGATCACCTGATCGAAGCCGCGCAGGTCGTCTTCGGTGACGCCGAAGAGATCGCGCTGATGAACGCGGACGTCCGGCGGCAGATGATTGCCGAACCACAGCAGGTCCATCACCTCGACGTCGTAGCCGCGTTCGCACAACGCCGGGACCAGCCGCGATCCCACGTAGCCGGCTCCGCCGGCAATCAGCACTCTCATCGTCCAGGCTCTCCGTTCACTAGCGGGTGGGATCCCAGCGCCCGCCCTCGTCCTGCATCAACTCGCGGAAACGCGTCGTGTCCAGCGAGGTATCGACCGGCGCCACGAACGTCACGTCCTTGAGCGACAACGGCTCGATCATCTTCGCCGGGTCGAGCGACCGCGCATATTCCATTACCGAGCGGCGCGGGCCGCCGATGTGCACGGTGCCGCGGGCGCCGCGCTCGATGACGCGCACCATCTGCGCCGCCGTCTGCGACACGCTCTGCCGCGACGTCCACTGATCGACGAACGCTTTCGGATAGGGGAACTCGTCGGGCCCGAAGCTGGTGCGGATGACGAGATGATCCGGCAGCAGACGCACCGCGCACTCGCCGCCCAGCTTCGACCACGCGTAACCGTTCACCGGCATCATCGCGTCGTCTTCGCGGTAGAGCCCCTTGTCGCCCTTGAAGACGTAGTCGGTGGAAATGTAGACGAGCGTGGCGTCGTGGTCGAGGCACCACTGCGCGATGTTGGCGGTGCCGATGATGTTGGCGGCAATGGCGCGCGACGGGTCCTGATCGATCTTCGGCGGCGAGGTGAAGGCGGCGGCGTGGATGACCAGCGTCGGCGGCGACGCGTCGAGCCAGGCGCCGATGCTGTCGGCGCGGGTGACGTCGAGTTCGGATGACGAGGGGAAGCGGGCCGAGGGCAGCAGGCGGCGCAGCGCCGTGCCGAGCAGTCCCGATCCTCCGGTGACGACCGTCTGCGGCGAATCCACCTTCATCATCGTCAGCACCGTCCGTGGATGAACTGTTGCGAGCGCTCGTCGGCCTGCCACGCCGTGAGCGTGAGACCGGCGCGATCCTTGTCGCTGATGATGGCGCCGTTGCCGACCAGCGCCTCGAACTCCTGCCGCAGTCCGGCGTCGCACAACGACCAGTCGAGGTCCGTCGTCGTCGGGTTGAGGCCGGCTTCGCAGCCCGGGCTGTATTCGCCGCTGCAGAGATATTCGATGCGCGACTGCACGGTGAAGAAGTTGCCGTGCGCGAAGCCGGGCGGCACCCAGATCCATTCGCTGTGCGGCGCCTCGTCTGACGCCGGCATGTCGTAGGCGGCAATCTTGCCGAAGGTCGGCGAGCCGAGACGGATGTCGAGGAAGAGATCGACCATGCGGCCCGAGATGGTGCGCACCAGCTTGCCCATGAACGGGTTCCACTGGAAGTGCAGGCCGCGAATGACGTTGGCGCGCGACCAGCTTTCGTTCATCTGCGGCAGCGCGACGCCGTGCAGGAAGGCGAGGTCGGCGTGGGTGTCGAAGTCGCTGCGGCGGAATGGTTCGGAGAAGTAGCCGCGGCTGTCAGGAAACCGCGCGAAACGAACGACCTTGACGTCGGGCAGGGCCAGCGAAGTGACGGACAGAATCTTCATGGGCGCCCAGCATTGTACCCCTCGTGAGGACAGGAAACCACGAAGGCACGAAGGAGCACGAAGGGCGCGAAGGACACGACTGAAAGACAGGAAACCACGAAGGCACGAAGGGCCGCGAAGGGCGCGAAGAACACCAAGGGCAAGGGGAAAGACACCACGAAGGCACGATGGAACACGAAGGGCGCGAAGGCCTCGAAGAGGCTTGATTCTCTCCGAGAACTTCGCGCCCTTCGCGGTCGGCGGAGAAATGCTTCGAGCGTTCGCGGTTTCCTGCGCTCTTCCCCTTTGAGCTCTTCGCGCCCTTCGTGAGCGGCGCAGGAACCCTTCGTGCCTTCGCGGTTTCTTTACGGCACCGTCACCGTGCGCTGGTTGGACTCGGCGCTCTGTCCCGCGGCGTTGGTGGCGACCACCGACACGACATACGTGCCGGACGGGGCGGGAACGGCCGTGGACGTGCCGCCGACCGGGAGCGTGGCGATGACCGCGGCCGAGCCCGGGACGCGGGCGAGCAGTACGTAGCCGGTGGCGGCGCCGCCGCTCGAGGCCGGCGACCACGCCATCGACACGACGCCGTTACTCACCGACGGCTGTGCCATCGACGGCGCGCCGGGCGCCTGCGGTGACGACACGTTCAGCACCACTTCATTCGACGTCGCCGATCCACTGGCGTTGGTGGCGACGACGCGGACGTAGATGGGCATGCCGACCGGCGCGACGGCAGAGAGCGCGTGCGCGGTGCCCATCGGCGCCACGGCCAGGTTGGAGGCGCCGGGCGCGGTGCCGGCGTAAACGGTGTAGCTGCTCGGCGTGCCGCCGGAGCCCTGTGCCCAGGCCAGGCCCACCGGATTACTGGTGCTGGTAATCGACAGTGCCGGCTGCCCGGGCGGCATCACCGGGTCGGGCCCGAGGCGCACGGCGCGCGTCTCCGACGCCATGCCGGGCGCGCCGTTGGTGGCGAGGCTGCGAACGCGTAGGTAGAGCGTGCCGGTGCTGCCAAGCTGGCCGCTGTGCGTGCCGGCGTTCGGGACGATCACGGTGAACGACGCCGGGTTGAAGTCCGGATTGGTGGCGCCATCGACGGCGTAGCCGCCCACGGCGATACCGCCGGCCGGCGCATCGAACGAGATGGTGACGGTGTTGCCCGAGGCCGACGCCTGGAAGTTGCGCGGCGGCAGCGTCATCTGCGAGACGTTGACGGTCACCGGCGCCGAGGCGGTGAGCAGACCCGTCAGCGTCGAGCGTCCGAACACGCGCAGCGTCCACGGCCCGTGCGCCAGGCTGATGTTGCTCACATGGAATCCGGCCTGTCGGTATGGCGATCCCGAGTTGGGGAATGTCTCGCAGGCGACAGCGCTGCCCGTGAGTGGGCCGTACTGAAGCGTGCCGCCACCGCCACCGAAGCCCAGCGTCATCACTGTCCCGGGTGCCACACCCACAACGCCGGTGCCCGCCGTCGCGTAGACGGCCACATCGTCCATGTTGATGCCGCCGGTGCTGGCGCCGGAATCAAAGGCGCAACCGGTCACGGAGAACGGAAAGCCCACGAGCTGTCCGTTCGACTGGCTGTTGATCGTCACCTGCGGGTTCGACGCGCTCGTCGAGTAGACGACCATGGGGCCGGTGGCGTAGCCGCCGTTCACCTGCTGCGGGAAGCTGCCGTTGGTTTCGGTCACCTCGACGTAAATCGCGTAACGACCGGCCGGCACGCCGCTGTTCTGCGGGTTGAACTGGTAGGTCAACGTCGCATTCGGGCTGACGCCGTTCATGGTCCCGAGAAGAGCGCGACCGGTTCGCTGAGGATACGTCTCGATGTAGACGCGTGCGGTGTAGCTGCTGCCAGCCGTGTCGGGGTCGGTGAAGCGGTAGCGCACCGCGAACTGCGAGCCCAGCGCGACTTCATCGGGTGCCGTCAGGGTAACGTCATCCAGATCGAAGCCCGTCGGCTCGTAGCCAAATTCATGCGGGTCGATGCGGAAGAAGCGAATGCTCCGCTGGTGCCACGGTGTCGTCGGGCAGTGCGGCTTGCATTCGAACTCAATGCCGCCGTTGGCTTCTGTCAGACTCGCGAGGTCGATGGTGTAGGTCTGGAAGCCAGGCCAGACACGCATGTCCTGCGTGTTCGTGATCGTGTCCATTGCTCCGTAAGACTGCGACCCCCACAGCAGGCGAAGGACGGACCCTCCTGTAAGGCTCGTGTCGAACGGACGATGCAGCCGCAACGAAAACGTGAGCAGCTCGTGCCGCTTGCTGCTGAGTGGTGGAATGGCGCCGTTCAGGAACTCGATCGCGGGGTCGCCAAGCTGCGACGGATTCGATCCGACACTGGACGCGCGCAGCATGCGGCTGCCCGGCGCCGCACCCGGACGATCGGACGGGACGATGCCGCAGCCGCCCCCAGCACACACACCGCCGCTGATGGAGACGTTAGCCGTCATGGCGGCGTCGGTCAGCTGTTCGAAGTCCCACTTGTCGCCGGCACGATGGACGGCTGCATAGTCGGTCTCCGGTGCGCCCGTCACGTCGGGGTCAATCACGGTGACCGCCGGCGGCGTGTTGATGCGGAACGTCGTGCCGGCGGACGCGCCATTCGCGCACATTGCGCGCAGCGTGTAGTTGCCCGGTGGCAGGATGCCGTAGTTGAACGTGCGCTGCGTGTTGTTACCGGTGGAGTCCGGAACGTCGTACGACATGCCGGCTGCGTCGGTCACGCGCAGCGTCTGAAACGCCGAACACGCATTCAGGTTCACCGTCATCGACGTTGCGGCGGGCTGGTCGTTGGACGCGGTGAGACGCACCCAGTCGATCTCCACTCCCTGCGATGCGAAGGACGACAACGGGTCGATGCGCAGTCCGCGCACTTGCGGCTCGTTGTGCCACGGTGTGGGCACGCCCGTGCACTCGCCACCACCGCCGCACGCCGCGACCAGCTGGCTGCCGCCCGAGCCTGCCTGGGTCAGGTCGAACACGTAAATCATCTCGGAGTTGCCCGCCGGGATGGTCGTCGGAACGACGATGCCGCCGGCACGATTCAGCCAGTTCGGCGTCGCGTACGCGTCGTGATACCAGTACGCGACCATGATCTGTGGCGAGGGTGATCCCGTCACCCGCATCTTCAACGCCAGCTTGCGGTACTTGGAGGTGTCGATGGGAAAGTTGATGCCGGTACGCCCGGGGTTGAGGCCGATACCGTCGCCGCGGGCCAGCATCGTCAACTGATTGTCGCCGGCCGCTTGACCAGTGAAACGGCCACTGCTCGTGTTCACAAAGGTCGGGCCGGTACCGATGGCGCTCCACTGGTTGGCTGGGGAAGTTGCCCATCCCCCGAATTCATCGGGGTTCGGACTGACGTCCTCGTAATTCGAGAAGTCCCACGCGTCCTGCAGCACATCCGTAGCGAAGTCCGGACCGGCCTTGAACACCTGGCCCGAGGCCGGTGAGGTAATCACAGGTTGTGCCGCCGCGCCTGTCGCGTACGTGCCAACCGCGACGGCGATGAGTGCGGCTCGAATAGTGGCCCACATGCTGAGTAACCCTTTTCGTCATCCGCCTCGCAATGCTGTGCGAGCACGGAGCGTTCGCGCGCGGGAGGAGCCCGCGACGCAGGCTAATTCAGCAAGTTCTTTGCCACGACGAGCGCGGCGAGTCCGACGCCGCCGATCGCCGCCAGCAGCCACGACAATCCCCACCGATGCGGTTCGTACGCGAAGCGCACGTCCCATTGGCCGGCGCCGGGGATTCGCACGCCCTTGAACGCGTGATTCACGCGGAAATACGGGACCTCTTCGCCATTCAAGGTGGCGCTGAAGTCGCGGTCGAGCCAGGCTTCGCCAAGCACCGCAACAGCCGGCCCTGTCGTTTCTACACGGAATGATGTCGAGTTGGGAGTGAGAGAGTACGCGCTCGCGGCCTTCCAGTGGCCAACTCCATCAAGGCGTTTGGCGACCGCCATCGCTGACAAATCATGTCTGTCGACTGACGCAAATGGTCCGTTAGAGTTCGTTAGAATTCGTGAGAATTCGTTCAAACTCTCGTGCGACAAGAGTCGATCGACGACAAAGGCACGCGGCCATGCGGAGGGTCGATCGAGTGCGACGACCAGATCGTTGCCCGTCGTCGGCAACAGCGAAAGACCGGCCGGAGCCAGGTCCGGACGGCTCACCAGAAATCTCACTCCCAACATGTCGAGGAACTTCGTCACACTCGCAGACTGCTCGTGGCGGAGGATGGTCCACCACATCCACGGGGTTCGCTCGACACCTGCGGCGTCAGACAACGCTTCGACGGCAGGCAGTCGCAACGCGTCGGGACCACCAATGCCTTCGAGTTCCCAGTAACTTTGCGTGCCGGGAAACAACACGGCGTCGACGGGAGCGACACGCCACGGCTCTTTGCTCGCGGCGCGAATCGCGGCGATGGCAGGTGAGGCGGCGTCGAGATCGGCGCGGGGGCGGGGCTGAATCAGGATGTTGTCGAGCGGAAGAATTCCGGTCTCGAGGTGAAGGCCACCGGGCGCGATGGCGACGAGCGCCGCCAACGCAAACGCGAGCGGCGTACTCACACGCACGGGCCTGGGCACGACGGTGGCTGCCAGCATCGCCGCCAGTGCACTGCCCGCCACTGCGAGCGCGAGAAGGTCGGCGGCCGACAGACCGAGTGGCAGCAACGCGGCGATGAGAAATAGCGCGAGCGCGGCGCCGACGGCGGCGCGCGCCGGCGACTCGCCCTGCTCCGTGTCCGCGAACATACCTGCGAAGCCAATCCCCGCCAGCACCAGCACGAGCGGCACCGTCGCGCCCAGTGCAGAGATACCGATCTGATGAATGTTGGCGATCAAGGGAAGGCGCATCAGCACGTCTGCCGGCACGAGGCCAAACCCCAGTGCGCTCACCAGCATCACGGCAACGGCGAGGCCGACGGCCGAGGGCGAGAGCGGGGAATTCGCGGCTCCATCGTGCAAGCTTCCGCGCAATCGTCGCGGCGCCAGTAGTGCGGCCACTGCCCCCATCACCGCCAGCGGATGCACGCCGGTCAGCACGTTGCCAGGAGAAGCACCACCGAGCAAGTAGGCCAGCAGGTGCGAGCGGCCAGCCAACTGCACGCCGGGCTGGTCGTAGAGCGTCCATGAGTGGCCCAATGTCTCCAGGAACACCAGCCAATGCGGCGCGCTCATCAAGACGCCGGCAAGCGAGCCGAGGGCCGCGGCATTCAGCCGTTCCAGCCGCGCGCGCCATGGTTCGCGCATGGTGAGGAGGTTGATGGCACCAGCCAGGTGTGCCGCGCCCAGCGCGACGATGCCTTCCTTCGGCGTGCCGCCGACCATCTGCAGGAACGTCGCGAGTGCGAGCCACGCGCCGGCATGCAGACGAGTTCGGCGGTGTTGCGAAGATGCCAGCTGCGCATATGCGAGCAGGATCCACGGCGCCCACATCAGGGAGAAATACGCCGGGTGATTGAAACGCACCGTGAAGTGGCCGGCAAACGGCGCCAGTAAGGCGCTCAGGGCCGCGGCGAGCCCGTTGCCCGTGAGTGCGGCGACGGTCAGACCGATGCCCGCGGCAAAGACAACGCGGCCAACGACGAACCGGACATCCATGGCGACCGCGGGGTCGTCGATGAGCAGCGACAGCAGGTGCGTCGGATCGAGAATGAATGTTTGCCCCTGTCCCCACAGGGGCTCACCGATCGTGTTGTAACGATTCCAGAGTGGAAACTCGCCATGGGCGAGCGCCTCGCGCTGCACCATCGTGTATGGGAGAATCGCCCACATCATGGCGCCGACATCGGCGCCCCGCCCATACTCGGTGCCGCGATCCGTGGCCCCAAACGCGAATGGCGGCTGGTCGTAGAGCACGTGCGCGGGACCATTGCCCGGCGAGACCAGGCTGCGTCCAAGAAACAGCGGATACATCGCGAGCATCGTGCCGAGCACCGCACTGATGACCGCAGCCCGGAATGGCCGCCGCCTAATCGCAGCACCAGCGGCGCGCATTACATTGGCCACCGTCGCTGCCCGATCGATCCAAACAAACACCAGCCCGATCACAAAGGCCGCAGCCAGCGCTCCCAGCGCCCCGCGAGTAGGGTTGATCGATGTCGGCGCCAGCAGGATGTGTCCCTGCGGTTCGTAGACGATCTGCGGGTCGTTGGCGGCGTCCGGTGTGTCGAAGACGACGTCATTGCTGTTCCTGGCCGCGATCGTGGACTGCGCCGCGGCGCGCAGCTCGGACAGCGGGATCACCCGGACGTCGTGACCGCCCGCGTCGGCGATGCGGGCGCCGCGAATCGTATAGCGACCGGGTCGATCGTTGGGATCGATCCGAAACAGCCTGTAGCGTCCCAGCGGCAGCGGCAGACGATACACCACCGGATCGACGCTGGCCTGCAGTGGCACCGCGACCGACTCCGCGGTCGACACGCCACGCCCCCGGTCATAGAAAAGCTGCAGCGTGCCCGCCGTGGACGAGGCCATCTCCAGTTCGAACACATGCTGTGGACCGTCGGCGACGGATCGCGCGACGGTCAACGCGAAAGGTACGACACCGGCCAGCAGCGCCAGGATTGCGCGCGGTACCCATCGCGCCCATGTGTCACGCACGGCCGGGATTGTACCGGCCTCTCGTCCAACTTGCTACACTAGGCGCCGTTCATGTCTTCGCCCGCGCCGTCGCCGGAGCAGCCGCGGCTGTCCGCTTGTCCCCTCTGCGGCCATTCGCACCTGACCTATCAGTTCACGCACGACATCACGCCTCTTGTCCGCTGCGACGGTTGCTCGCTGTTGATGCGCAATCCGCAGCCATCCGACGCGCAGCTCGCGGCGATCTACACCGACACCTACTTTCTCGGCACCGCTCCTGCGAACGCTGCCGACGCGTTCGAACACGAAGTGCACACCTTGAAGCGGGCGACGGCGTCCAGCTATCTGGATCGCGTCGAAGCGTATTGCGGCTGGACGGCCGAGACGCGCCGCGGCAAGCGCCTGCTCGAGATCGGCAGCGGCCTCGGCAACATGCTCATCGAGGCACGCGACCGCGGCTATGACGTCACCGGCGTCGAATACGCCGACGCCTCGGTAACCCGCGCGAACGCCCGTCTCGGCGCCGAACTCGTCGTGCAAGGCACCGTCGATTCAGCGGCGCTGACCGAAGGCGGCTTTGACGTGTGCGTGTTCGCCGACGTCATCGAGCACACGCGAGATCCGCTGGCGGTGGTCACGCGCGCCTGGGATCTGCTGGCGGCGAATGGGGTCTTGTTCGTGGCCATTCCGTCGCTCGACAGCTGGTCGGCCCGGTTGATGCGGCAGAACTGGATGGAGTTCAAGGCCGAGCACCTGTTCTACTTCGACAGCCAGACGCTGGAGTCGTTGCTGGTCCGCGCCGGGTTTGGCGACGTGCTCGTCGAGCGTGGCCGGAAGACGCTGAGTCCGGGCTATGTGATCGCGCACTTCGACCGGTTCCCCGTTCCAGTGATCTCGCCGCTTGGCCGCCTCGCCCGCACGCTGTTGCCGCGCGCGCTGCTTCGCCAACGCCTCGCCGTCGTCGCCAGCGGCATCGACGTGCTGGCGCGAAAGACCGCGCAAGGGCCTGTCGATCGGCGAACACCGACACTGTCGGTCGTGATGCCGGTGTTCAACGAGAAAGCGACCTTCACCGAGGTTGCCTCGCAGCTTCACAGCAAGCGCATGTCAGGTCTCGAGATCGAACTGGTGATCGTGGAAAGCAATTCGTCAGACGGCACGCGCGACGACGTGCGTCAATTCGAGGGCCGTCGAGGCGTCAACGTGATCTACGAGGACCGGGCGCGGGGCAAGGGCCATGCGGTCCGCACCGGGCTGAAGGCGGCGACCGGAGACTTTGTTCTGATCCAGGACGCCGACCTGGAGTACGACCTCAACGACTACGAGATGCTGCTCGAGCCCCTGCGCTCGTTCCAGCGCGCCTTCGTCCTTGGCGCCCGCCACGGCATGGACGGGACGACGTGGAAGATGCGGCATTTCACCGATCAGGTGTTTGTCAGCCAGGTGATGAACTTCGGGCATCTCTTCTTCACGTGGCTGTTCAACGTCGTTTACGGACAACGGCTGCGCGATCCGTTCACCATGTACAAGGTGTTCCGCCGCGAATGCCTGTACCGGCTGACGTTCGAATCGAACCGGTTTGATTTCGACTGGGAGCTGGTCGGCAAACTGGTGCGCTGCAGGTACATTCCGCGCGAGATCCCCGTGAACTACACCTCGCGGTCGTTCACGGAAGGAAAGAAGGTGAGCTTCTGGCGCGATCCTTTTACCTACTTCCGCGCTTGCTTCAAGTATCGGTTCGTGCGGCTGGGCAAATAAGAAGAAGACCAGTCAGTCAAGGCCGTCCGGGTAACCTCACGCTCCACGCTTGAGGGCTGGGCGTCAGCGGGTTGATCGGGATCGTGCACGGCGCCGTGGCTCGCGAACATCGCTCGACCTCCTCCCGCCACTTCAGGTCCGGCAGCGTCACCTGCTTGTTCGAAGGCGTCAGGAACACGAACGCGGCGAAGGCCAAACCAGCGCCGGTCACGGTCACCGGAGAACGGCGGCTGGCGGCCATGGCCCAGACCAGAGTTGCTCCACCCAGATACTGGTGGCGACCGGTATGGAACGCCATATCCCCTGGCGCCCACACTCGCATCACGAAGAACGACACCGCCCACAACATCCCGCTGGCGACGATGAAGACGAGCGCCGGATGCCGCTGGTCGCGCCACGCGCGCCAGGCCAGCCATCCGTAGAGCAGGATTGTGGCCGACAGGATTGCTGCTCCTGTTGCACCGCCGACGGGCAGCATGTGCGCCGGTTCGCCGAGAAAGACATAGGCGATGCGCGTGCCGAGAAGCGGCAGCCGCGCGAACAGCGAATCGGGGCTCGCTTCAGCGGCACGGGACGTCATCCCGGCCAGCTGGGTCACCGCGACAATCACGCTCACGGCGAGCAATACCGCATTGGCCTTCGTGGGTCGTTTCCACCAACGCCACGCGAAGAGAACCCACAGGCAGATGGCGAACGGTGTGCTCAGCAAAGCTGCTGCGAGCACCACCGCGTCGATGACGGCCACCCGGCGCGTGGTTGGCTCTGTGCTGGCCGCCAGCAGGATCGGCCATGGTGCCGCCACCGTCGCCCAGTTGGCGATATTGAAGAACACCTCGTTCGACGTCGTCGTTGCGACCAGGGCAAGTGCAACAGCGGCCTTGG
This sequence comes from Acidobacteriota bacterium, assembly GCA_020851325.1. Taxonomy (GTDB): domain Bacteria; phylum Acidobacteriota; class Vicinamibacteria; order Vicinamibacterales; family UBA2999; genus VFZN01. The sequence goes on from JADZCY010000274.1 coordinate 17,560, forward strand.
ACAGCGGTTCCAGCGCGAGGCGCGACGAGCAGGCGTACGTAGCTGTCAGAACAACGAGCAACCACGAAGCGACAGCGTAGCCGGCTGGCGCGTACACGACTGGTGCCAGAGACATCAGCCAGGCAACAGCGCGGGCGCCAAGATGAAGGTAACCGGCATAGGGTTCCCACAGCGACGTGACACCCATCTGTTGCGACTGCATCAGGAAAACGAGACCGTCCTCCGCCCAGAGCTGTGGATTGGCGAGGGCGTCCGGTCGGCGCCAGAGCAGCACTATCGAGGTGAGGACCAGTGCGGTCGCGGCAAGCCACCTCGAACGTCGCACGGTGCCGGCACTGGCTGAAGGGTCAAGAACGGGCATCTGTCCGGCCGGGTAGGTGTCGCCGCTCATGTAAAACCGCGTAAATCTGGACCTCCGTCGCCGAGGGCGACGGCGTGATCACCGCTTCGGCTTCTGCTCCTGCTTCCGCTTCTGCGCCTGCTCGGCCTCCCGCTTGCGATA
>JADZCY010000275.1 GCA_020851325.1 Acidobacteriota bacterium
CCATACATGGCGCACACCTCGGTCATCGTAAACGCCTCACTCAACGCGTCTTCCACGAACGCGCGTCGTACATCCACAGGCAACACCTCAGGCCACGGCATAGTGGCCGGCAGTGTTACCCATGTCCTTGGGCGCTTCTGTCACCGATGTCCTTGGCTTGAACCGTCCTAAGTCCTAAGTCCTAAGTCCTAAGTCCTAGGCAAAAACTTCTGTCCACGCAGTCTCGATCGTGACAAGGGCCTTTGCCGAAGACCTCGGCCCTAGGACCTAGGCAGAACACTTCTATCCACGAGTTCTCGATCGTGACAAGAGTCCACGCGTTCTCGATCGTGACAAGGGTCTTTTTTCCTAAGACCTAAGACCTAGGACCTAAGACCTGAAAATGAATCGGGGGTGGCTGCCCTTGCGAGCAGCCACCCCCGGTTTGCGTTGTCCTGTCGTGAACGTTAGAACTGGAACCGCGCCATGAACTGCACGACGCGCATGTTCGTGGCCTGGTTCGTGATTCGCGCGAAGCCGGCGTTGCCGAACGCACTGCTCGTCGGCGCCGCCCACTGCACGATGTTGAACATGTTGATCACCTCGATCTTCAGCTGCGCCGAGGTGCGGCCACCCGTGCGAACCTGCTTCTGGATCGACAGGTCGACGTTGTTGCGCCACGGCGAGTAGACGCCGGGGAGCGTGCGGGGGGCGTTGCCGAACTGATTGGCCGGCGCCGTCTGGAAGGCGGCCGGATTCAGATACAGGTTGTCGTTCGGGTTGGCGCGGATGCGGTCGGTGATGTCACCGGGCATCAGCGGGTCCACGCCCTCGACGACGTTCGGGCGCGGCGTGCCGCCGAACAGGAACGCCGTCGTCGTCAGGTTCTGGCTGACGCCGACCGGGAAGCCCGAGTTCAGCGTGATCACCGGCGTCACCTGCCAGTCGCCGAGGATCCGGTGACCCCAGGTCGAATCCGACAGGAACTTGCGTCCCTCGCCGAACGGCAGCAGCACCGTCGGCGCGATGACGATCTTGTGCGGCGTGTCGAGCAGGCTGCGGCCGTACTCGAGGTCCGGATTGTAGTAGGGCGAGCCCTCGACCACCGTGTAGTTGTTCTGGAGGCCGGGCGCGCTGGTGTAGAAGTTGCCCTCACCGAACTGGTTGTCGTTCAGGCGGCTCCAGGTGTAGCTGAAGTTGCCGCCGAACCAGCCGACGGGACGCTTGCGCAGCTGCACGATGGCGGCGTGGTACTGCGACCGCGCACCGGTGGACTGCTGCATGTAGACGTTGTCGAACTGCGGGAACGGACGCAGCAGGCGGCCGATCTCGATGGTCTGACGGGTCGAGTACGCGCCGGCTTCCGGCACGCCGAAGAACGGGTTCGCCACCAGCGTCGTCGTGCTGGCGAGCGACTGGTACTTCGGATCGAGCTGGTTGATGTTGATCAACGCGTTGCTCGAACCGCCCCAGCTCAGTTCCGAACCGGTGAGGCCCGTGTAACCGAGGCTGATGCTCATCGCACCCGGCAGCTCGCGCTGCAGGTCGACCGAGTACTGCTGCACGCGCGGCGCGCCCTTGTTCGGGTCGACGAAGTACACGTCGCCGCCGGTGCCGGTCAGCAGGCCGAGGCTGTTGCCGCTCGGCTGGAGCAGGCCGCCAGCCAGCGGGTTGCTGAGCGTGGTGGTCGGCACGGCGCCGGTACCCTGCGGCTGCTGGATGAACGACGTCGCCGAGTAGCCAATCTGGCCCCAGCCATTCAGGCCGGCGGCCGCGTAGTTCCACGGCGCCCAGTAGAGGCCCCAGCCGCCACGGACCACCGTCTTCTCGTCGAAGCGGTAGACGGCACCGACGCGCGGGGCGATCTTCACGGCCGGCTGGTTGCCCTGCACGGTGGGCGCGCCGTTCTGGCCGGCGTAGACGAGACCGCCGACGAGGTTGCGGCGCTGACCGGTGACCGGATCGAACACATTGACCAGGCTGTTCAGCGGGCTCGTCGTCGTCTGATCGAAGTCCACCGTCATCTGGTTGCTGCGCTCCATCATGCCCGTCTCGCGTTCGAAGCGGACGCCGTAGTTGAGCGTGAAGCGGTCGTTGACGCGCCAGTCGTCCTGCACGAACGCGGCGTAGTAGCGGACGAAGCCGTCCAGCTCGGTGTTGAGCGGCACGTTACCCGACTGCGGGTAGCCGAGCAGCAGGTCGGCCACCGAGTTGCCGCTGTAGGCGCCCGAGAACGTGTAGGTGCCCGTCGAGGCGCCGTAGTTCAGCGACTTCTGGCCGAGGATGCGGAAGTCGCCGCCGAGTTTGAAGTTGTGCGAGCCGGCCAGCTTGCTCAGCGTGCCGTTGCCGCCGTACTGGTAATAGCCGTTCGCCTGACGGTTGGTGAACCCCGTACCCTTGTAGCCGTTGATCGTCAGCGTCGGGAAACGGTTGGTGTCCGACATTCCGCCGGTGAACGCCGGGTTGTTCCACAGCGCCGCGGCGTCGAACGCGTGCGGCAGCACGTAGTCGTCGTCGAACATGTTGTAGCCGCCGCGCAGCGTCAGCACGGTCGAGTTGTTCAGCACGTAGGTGTTGTTGAGCACCAGCGTGTCGATCGTGCGTTCGAGCTGATAGCTCGAACCGACGAAGCGGTGTTCGGGGTTGTAGTTGGCGTTGGCCTCGCTCGTCTTCTGACGCAGCACGAAGCCGCTCACGGCGACGTTGTTGGTGAAGTTGTGGTTCACCTTCGTCGTCCACTGGTAGGCGCTGTTGGGCAGCGAGTCGGTCATGCTGAAGTTCGGCGACCCGTTGTCCACTTCCTGATCGGGCGTCGGCAGGTAGCCGGCGAGCGCGCGGCCCACCGGATCCATGCGGCTGACCGGGATGACGTTGCCCGGGAACGGCTGACCGGTGAGCGGGTCGCGGATGATGACCTGCTGGCCGTTGCGCGTCAGGCCCGAGAAGTCGCCGTTGCGCATCGCCGTCGTCGGCACGAGGAACGCGTTCTGCTGCGGCTGGTTGTTGACGTACTTCTCGCCGGCGAACCAGAAGAAGGTGCGGTTGCGGAGGATGGGACCACCGACGCCGCCGCCGCCGTTACGCCAGTATTCCGGCACGAACTCCTGGTTGCGCAGCTTCGGGATGAGGAGCTGCTCCTGCAGCTTCTCGGGACGGAAGATCATGTAGCCCGAGCCGGCGAAGGTGTTCGTGCCGCCGCGCGCCGCCATGTTCATCACGCCACCGCCCGTACGACCCATCTCGGCGTCGTAGGTGTGGACCTGGACCTTCATCTCCTGCACCGCTTCCATCGACGGGTTGGTCGAGGCACGGTTCTGGAGGTCGGTGACCGGGAAGCCATCGACGAGGTAATTGTTCGACCGGACCGGACCGCCGCCCATCGACATGGCCGAGTTGCCCGTCTGGTCCTGCATGCGGTTCCAGCGCGCGTTGCCGCTGGTCTGCACCGTCGGCTCGAGCGTCGCCAGCAGGAACACGCTGCGGCCGGCCGTCGGAATCGCCTCGAGGGTCTTGGCATCGACGACGCCGCCGACCGAGGCGTTGGTGGTTTCAATCAGCGGCGCATCCGCCGTGACCGTGATCGTCTCTTCCAGCGTGCCGACTTCCAGCACGACGTCGAGGCCGACCGACTGCTGCGTGCTGATGCGCACGCCGCGGCGTTCGAACGACTTGAACCCCTGCACCGACACCTTGACGGTGTATTCGCCGGGTTCGACAGCCGGGAACGAGTATTCGCCCGAATCGTTCGTCACCGTCTCGCGGGCCACACCTGTGCCCTCGTTGACGATGGCGACCGTGACGCCGGGGATGATCCCCTGTGTGTCTTTCACCGTGCCGCGCATGGCACCCTGCGCCGACTGCGCTGTCGCGGCCGGGGGCGTCGCGAGCACGAGTGATGAAGCTGCGCCAAGCCACATCACCGCTACTAGAACGGTCCGAGTCATCGAGCCTCCTGGTTCTACAAGCTCCCTGGGTCTTACAAGTGGTCGCACAGTAGCAGCACAGCCCAGCCACACTCTTCAAGGAGTTGTAAAATGACACTCGATGACAGCGCCCCGTTTTGACGGTTGCTACAATCGTCCGGTCATGCGCCCGGCACGGTGGCGGACGTGGGTGGTCGCCGCGCTGATTGGCGTCTCGCTGCCGGCGATTGCCTGGGTCCAATACCGCTGGATGGGTCAGCTGAGCCGTCTCGAACAGCTCCAGGCCCGCACCAACCTCACCTCCGCGTCGCGACGCTTCTCCACCGAGTTCGACACCCACCTCGCCCACGTCTATTCGGCGTTCCACGAGCCGCGTCTGGCCACGGCCGAACCCGACGTCCTGGTGCCGCGCCTGCGGGCGCTGATGCGCCAGGCTTCTCCGGCCGGCCTCATCGAGCGGGCCTTTGTCCTCGATGTCGGCCCCGACGGCATCGTCCACACGCTGGACGTGGATCGGTCCGAACAGGTGCCGCTGCCACAGCGCGGCGTCTGGCCGGCCTGGCTGGACCGGCCCGGGCGCGCCTACGAGGACGAGAACCGGACACTCCCATCAGGCCTGCAGCGCAACCTGCTGGACGAAGTGCCGGCACTGGTGGTGCCGCACGCCGGCCACGACGGGCATCGTCGCTGGATCGTGGTGAAGCTCGACCGCGAGACGGTGGTGCAGTCGTGGCTGCCGACGCTGCTCGAAGGCTGCTTCGAGGTCGGCCGGCCGGTGCAGTACGACGTGCTCATCAGCCGCGAAGACGTGCCCGAGCAGGTCATCTACGCCTCGAGCGCCGACCTGTTGCAGACCGGCTTCGACGACTGGGTGTCGCGCATGCCGCTCTTCGCGCTGCACAGCCTCGATCTCGACGCCGAGTCGGCGGAGAGCCTGATGGCCGACGCCGCCGGCCATCGCTGGCGCCTGTTCGTACGGCCGCAGCAGGGCGATGTCGAGGCGGCGCTCGGTGCCGCGCGCACGCGCAACATGGCGATGAGTCTCGGCACGCTGGCGCTGCTCGGCCTGTCGATGTCGCTGCTCATCGTCTCGGCCAACCGCGCCGAACGCGGCGCACGCGAGCAACTGGAAGTGGTAGCGCGCATCTCGCACGAACTCCGCACGCCGCTGGCAACCATTCGCTGCGCCGGCGAGAACCTCGCCGACAACCTCGTCGCCTCCGAGGAAGACACCCGGCAATACGGCACGATGATCCAGCAGGAAGCCGGCCGCCTCACGCGCACCGTGCAGGACATCCTGCTGTCGTGCCGGCTGCAGGCGCGGCCCGACTCGGTGCTGCATGTCGTGCCGCTCGACGTGGCGCCGGTGCTCGACGCCGCGGTCGCCGACAGCCGCCTGCTCGTCGGAGACGAGGCGGCGTCGGTGATGGTGACCGTCGAACCCGGAGTGCCGCAGGTGCTGGCCGATCGCGACGTGCTGCCGATGATTCTGAAGAACCTGATTCAGAACGCGCTCAAGCACGGCGCCGGTCGTCCGGTGCACGTCCTCGCCTCGTGGCGGCGCTCGGCAAGTGGACGCGAGATCGTCATCGACGTCCGCGATCAGGGTCCGGGCATTCCCGACGACGAGGTGGGCCGCATCTTCGATCCGTTCTTCCGCGGCCGTGACGCGCGTGATCGTCAAATCGACGGCAGCGGCATCGGCCTCAACCTGGTGCGCCAGGCCGTCGAATCACACGGCGGCCGCATCCGCGTCTCGAGCACCGTCGGACGCGGCACCACCTTCACCGTGCATCTGCCGGCGGCCCGTTCAACCGCCGTTCGTTCCCTATGAGATCCGACTCCCCCACGACGCCACAAATCCTGATCGTCGACGACGAACCGGGCCTGCGCAAGACGCTCTCCGATCGGCTGCGGGCCGAAGGCTATGGCGTGGCGACGGCAGCGACCGGTCCGGCCGGCGAACGCATGGCCCGCAAGGGCGACTACGACGTCATCATCCTCGACCTGATGCTGCCGTCGAAAGACGGCCTGGATATCTGCCGCGATCTGCGTCGCGACGGCCTGTCGAGTCCGGTGCTGATGCTCACCGCGCGCGACGAAACGGCCGACAAGGTCGCCGGCTTCAAGAGCGGCGCCGACGATTACATGACCAAGCCGTTCGAAAGCGCCGAACTGCTGGCCCGCGTCGAAGCGTTACTCCGTCGCGCCCGTCTCGCCGACAACCACACCGACGAATACACCTTCGGCTCGGTGGTCGTGCGCACGCGCGCCGGACAGGTGCTGCGCAACGGCGAAGACGTCCGCATGGCGGCGCAGGAGTTCAAGCTGCTCTGCTTCCTGGTGCGCAACCCCGGCGTCGTGTTCTCGCGGGATGAACTGCTGGATTCGGTGTGGGGCTATCAGGCGACGCCCGAGACGCGCACGGTGGACGTGCACGTCGGGTGGCTGCGACAGAAGCTGGAAGACAACCCGCGCGAGCCGCGCCACCTGATCACGGTGTACGGACTCGGCTATCGCTTCGAGCCCTGAACGGGCGAACCTGTAGCGGAAATGCAATCGGAGCGGCGGCGGCGGGCCAGGACGCGCACCCGCGCGCCGTCCGTCCTGAGGGGGAGCTGCGAGCCGCACGCTGCCACGGCGGCTCGCCCGAAAGCCAAGTGAGGTGTTAGACGACCTTCACGTTTTCGGCGCGGGGGCCCTTGGGTCCCTGACCCCGCTCGAACGTCACCGCCTGCCCTTCGCGCAGATCGGCGAAGCGTGCGTTGACGCAGGCGGAGCTGTGGAAGAAGTACTCGTTGCCATCTTCGGCCAAAACGAAGCCGAACCCCTTGTCGCTGACCAGACGCTTGATCGTCCCGTTACTCGCTGCCATACACGCTCACCTCACATCCGGATTGCAGCAGATACGCTCGGGCTGGTGGGCGCGGCCCCGTCGGGGCCGACGCCTGCCTGAAGGCCGCCTCGGCGCTGGATAAACGCAGGCAGGCTGACGTACGAGGCTGAACGCCTATCATAACCCGGTTCGTTTCGATCGCGCCCTGAAACGATCTCACCCCGGCCGACACTCATTCGGTGACAGCACCGCTGGCTGAACCGACCCGGCTTGCCGCCGGCCGCGCCCCCTTCAGCCTCCAGGTCACCGGCAGGCACACCGCGGTACCCACCGAAGGAGGACGAACGTATGGCCAAGAAGCCCGCGAAGATGGACGAGGCGCAGGAGACGCCGCCCGCACGCCGTTCGTGCGGCACGATGCAGGTGCACGAGCGCCTGTTGCGCACCGTCAGCGGCTACCGCGAGGCGCGGGACGCCAGCGAGAACCAGGCGCTGCGCGCCGCGCTCTATCCGATGGCCGGGCGCTCCGGCTGCACGAAAATCCCCGTCGTCGTCCACGTCGTCTACAAGACGGCGGCGCAGAACATCTCGGACGCGCAGATCAAGAGCCAGATCGACGTATTGAACGCCGACTTCCGTAAGAAGAACGCGGACGTCAGCAGCGTACCCGGCCCGTTCTCGCCGCTGGCCGACGATGCGCGCATCACGTTCGAACTGGCGAAGACGTCGCCAAGCGGCGGCGCCACCACCGGCATCACGCGCACGTCCACCACCGTCAACGGTTTCAGCGACGACGACGCGGTGAAGCACGCGTCGAGCGGCGGCGCTGACGCCTGGGCCGCCGACAAGTACCTAAATATCTGGGTCTGCCAGCTGGCCGGCGGCCTGCTGGGCTACGCACAGTTCCCCGGCGGTCCCGCCGACACCGACGGCGTCGTGATTCTGCACTCGGCGTTCGGCACCACCGGCACCGCGGCGGCGCCCTTCAACCTCGGACGCACGACGACGCACGAGATCGGCCACTGGCTCAACCTGCGTCACATCTGGGGAGACGACGGCACCGGCTGCGCCGGTAGCGACTTCGTCGCCGACACGCCGAACCAGGGTGGCCCCAACTACGGCACGCCGGCGTTCCCGCACGTGAGCTGCGGCAACGGTCCGAACGGCGACATGTTCATGAACTACATGGACTACGTCGACGACTCGGCCATGGTGATGTTCTCGGCCGGTCAGGTGACGCGCATGCAGGCGACACTCGACGGGTTGCGCAGCGCCATCGGCTCACCGGTGAGCTGCGGCGCCAAACTGCCGGTCAAGGAGTTGGTCAAGGAGACACCGAAGGATCTGCCGAAGGACGTCATCAAGGACGCTCCCAAGGACGGCGTCAAGGATCTGCCGAAGGACTCTCCGAAGGACTCTCCGAAGGACCTGCCCAAGGACTGGCCCAAGGACATCGGCAAGGACCTCCCCAAGGACGGCGTGAAGGACCTGCCGAAGGATGGCATCAAGGATCTGCCCAAGGATGGCATCAGGGACTGGCCGAAGGAACTGTCGAAGGATGGCATCAAGGATCTGCCCAAGGATGGCATCAAGGACTGGCCGAAGGAACTGTCGAAGGACCTCGCCAAGGACCCGGGGGTCGATCCCGGCAAGATCCTCGTCAACGATCTGCCGCCGAAGAGCATCAGCGATCCACCGAAGTCGTTCATGGAACCGCCCGTGGACTTCCCGTGGGGCGGTACGCCGAACGTCAACCCGATCACCGGCGGCGGTATGCCGTTCGTGCTGGCCACCGGCGTGGCCGCCGGCGGCGCGCAGCGGCCGCAGCAGGCGCAGGCGCTCGCGCAGCAGTACCTGCAGTTGCTGTCGCAATACGCCCGGCTGCACGCGGCCGGACAACTCGACGCGGCTGGTCTGGCGGCGTGGCAGGAACTCGCCGCCGCCTATCAGCGGCTGATGAGCGGAGGCAGCTAGTCAGGCACCATGCTCGCGCCCGGTGTGTCACCGGGCGCGAGCCCAGGCCCTCCAAGCCCTTCAAGCCCTCCAAGCCCTTCAAGCCCTTCAAGCCCTTCTTGCCCAAGACCTAAGACCTAAGACCTAGGACCTCCCATGATCCTCATCGTCAGCTACCCCGACAACGAACACGTCGACGAAGTGCTGCGCCACATCCAGGGCGAAGTCACGGTCGTCGATACCGGATCGTTCCCCAAGGCGCTCGGCCTGTCGGCGGCGCTGTCGCGCGAGCGGGAAGACCTTCGCCTGACGCCGCCGGGACACTCGCCGCTGTGCCTCTGCAAGATCGGCGCGGTGTGGTACCGGCGGATCAGTCCGTACGGATTCCACGACGATCTCGTCGACGAAACGGCGCGGCTGTTCGCGTGGTCCGAGGCGAACGAGGCGCTCCTCGGCGTCTGGTATTCGCTCGACGCGTTCTGGATGAACCCGCCCACCGCCGACGAGATCTCGCAGCGCAAGATCCGGCAGCTGCAGGTGGCGCGGAGTCTCGGCATGTCGATCCCCGACACGCTGGTGACCAATCAGCCGGAGGCGGCGCGCGCGTTCATCGAGCGGCATGGCACCGACCGCGTCGTGCGCAAGGCGTTCCGCAACATCGCGCAGGCGCCGCGCGAAACACTGCGCCTGAGCGATGCCGATCTCGCGCTGCTCGACAGCGTGCGCTACACGCCGGTGATCTTCCAGCAGTACGTCCCGGCGGATCTCGATCTCCGCGTCACCGTCGTCGAGGACGAGATCTTCGCGGCGTCGGTGCGATCCGATGCGCAGTACGCGGCGGACTATCGCCCCGGACTCGCGAGCGCGACGGTCGAACCTTACACGCTGCCCGACGTCGTGCAGGATCAGGTGCGCCAACTGATGCGCACGTTCAACCTGCAGTACGGCGCCATCGACTTCCGCGTCACGCCCGATGGCGATCACGTGTTCCTCGAGGTGAACCCCGCCGGCGAGTTCCTCTTCATCAGCCGCCGCACCGGACAACCGATCGCCGAAGCGATCGCGGCGTCGCTCGATCGCCACGACCGCACGCGGCGCGTGCGGCGTCCGTGCGCGGCGTGAGACAGTGAAGCCATGCCGGACACTGCGCATCACCTCATCGGTACGTGGCGCCACTCGCACGAGGAAGACACGGCTGACGGCCAGGTGTATCGACGGGACGATTACCCGTTCCCGCCATCGCGTGGCCGCTTCGGCTTCACGCTCGAGGCGGGCGGCGCGGCCGAACGCATTGGCCTCTCGCCGCGCGACGGCAGCGCGCGCGGCGCGGCGCGGTGGACGTTCGAGAAGGGTCCACCGGCACGCCTGACGATCACCGCCGGCGGTGC
>JADZCY010000276.1 GCA_020851325.1 Acidobacteriota bacterium
GATTCGAACTCGCCGAGATCCTTGGCGAACTCGTCGTCGAGCGCCGGGACGACCCGCTTCTTGATCTCCTTGAGCGTCACCGTGTAGTCCACAGTGCCGCCGGCGAGGTCTGGATTGGAATAGTCGTTCGGGTAGGTCAGGGTGAACTGTTTCGTCTCGCCGACCGACATCCCGGCGACGTTGTCATCGAACCCGGGCGGGTTCTCAGGCAGGCCGAGTTCGATGGACGCCTCGTCGTGCGTGTCGACATCACCTTTGGTGCCGTCGGCCTTGGTGCCCTGACGCGACAGCGACATCACGGCTGTCTGTCCGCGCTCGATCACCGCCGCCTCGACCGGTTCGAAGCGCGCCGCGCGCTCGCGCAGGCGGTCCAGCGCCTGATTCACGGCTTCGTCTTCGATCACCGCCGACTGCTTCCGCACCTCGATCGTGCTGAGGTCGCCCGGGTCGAACGACGGGACGACGTCGAAGCTGGCGGTGAAGGTGAGCGGCTGCCCTTCGTCGATGGAGATCTTCTCGATGCTCGGCGTCTCGACTGGCTGCACGCCGCGCTCGGTCAGCGCATCGTCCACGGCGTGGCCGACGAGGTGTTCGGCGGCGTCCTGGAGGATCTGGCCCTTGAAGCGCTGCTTGATGACCTTGCCGGGCACCTTGCCCGGGCGGAATCCGGGGAGCTTGGCGGCCTTGCCGTAGCGGGCGGTGACGCGCGCGATTTCGGCGTCGACCTTCTCGCTGGGGATTTCCACGACGAGATTCTTGCGAGTCTCGCTGACGTCTACCAGTTCCGTCTTCATTCGTTCTCGATGAGGTGTGTCATGGATGGTGCGAAAGGGGGGAGTCGAACCCCCATAGCCTTGCGGCTACCGGATCCTAAGTCCGGCGCGTCTGCCAGTTCCGCCACTTTCGCGCGGGATGAGACTCGGCCGTCTGCTGAGCGTAGCACGCTTGGCCTGACGCTGCGGGGCTTGGGCGTCTGACGATTCGGGGCTTGGAAGGCTTGAAGGGTCTGGATGGCTTGAAGGGCTTGGATGGCTTGGAGGCTTAGGACCGCCTAAGACCTAGGACCCAGGACCTAGGTCCTCCGTCCTACGCCCCTTCGAGCCAGACCACCTGCTCGCACGACGGGCAGGCGTAGGCGAGGCGCAGGTCGCCGACGAACGAGACGAATCCGCCCTCGGCCGTGGTCTCGCAGGCGGGGCAGATGGCCCGGGCGCGGCTTTCGACCGTGGACACCTTCAGCGCCCGCCCGGTGGTTGGGCACGGGATGGCGGCCGGCGGGTCCGTGTGCCGGACCAGCGACGGGGCGCCATCATCGTTGAGCTGGGGAACGAAGAGGCCAAAGTAACGATCGAGAGCCGACGAAAGCAGGGCCATACAGCCTGCGAATAGTAGCATGCCAGGGTGGGCACCGCAACCCCTTGTGGCCACAGATACTCGCTTCAGCCCCCCAGCCCCCCAGCCCCCCAGCCCCCCAGCCCTCCAAGCCCTCCAAGCCCTTCAACCCCTCAGTTCCGCGCTACACTGCCTCGCGTGCGTCCGTTCCTGAAATGGGCGGGCGGCAAACGGCAGCTCCTGCCGCAACTCCGCCGCTTCTATCCCGCTGACTTCGACACCTACCACGAGCCCTTTCTTGGGAGCGGCGCGGTGTTTTTCGATCTCGCCGGCAGCGGACGACTCGACGGGCGGCGCGCCGAGCTCTCGGACGAAAACCCTGATCTGATCGGCTGCTATCTGCGCGTGCGCGACTCGCTGGATGCCGTGCTGGCGGCGCTCGGCCGTCTGGATCGCGGGCATGCGCGCGGCGAGGCGGATCACTATCGCCAGGTGCGCGACCGCCGCTTCAATCCGGCACGGCGAAGCTGGCGGCGCGCCGGTGCGGCCATCGACGCTTACTCGCCGGACCTTGCGGCGATGTTCATCTATCTGAACCGCACGGGCTACAACGGGTTGTTCCGCGTCAATCGCTCCGGCGACTTCAACGTGCCTCCCGGGCGTTACGCCCGTCCGCGCATCATCGACGCCGAACTGCTCACCGCGGCGTCGCGCGCGCTGGCCGCGCCCGGCGTCTCGATTCGTCTGGCCGGCTTTGCCACGGTGATTGAGCGTGTCGCCGCGAACGACTTCGTCTACTTCGATCCGCCCTATGCGCCGCTCTCGGCGACCGCGAACTTCCGTAGCTACACGGCGCGCGGCTTCTCGGACGCGGATCAGGCGCGGCTGCAGCAGGTGGTGGTGACTTTGGCGTCGCGCGGCGCCACCGTCATCCTGAGCAACTCCGTGGCGCCGCTGGTGACGCAGTTGTTCGAGGGCAACCTCGCCGCGCATGCGGCCGGACTGACGCCGTATCGCGTGCAGGCGCGCCGCGCCATCAACGCGCGCGCCGACCGTCGCGGCCTGATCGAGGAACTCATCGTCACCAATGGCGTCGCCAGTTGACGACGGCGATGCGCCGCCGCGCGACGCCGTGGCATCGCCGCCGCTGTTGTTCGAGCGCGACGCGGTGCTCGCGCCGGATCTGTGCGACCTGCTGTGCGCGCTCGCGACCACCGGCACTTCGCAGCCGGTCGAGGTGCAACCCGCCGGCGGTGCGGACTTCGTCGTGGAGCAGGACGTGCGCCGCGCGTGGGAAGTGGATGTAACCGACGAGGTGCACGACGCGCTCGTCGATCTCGTGAACGGCCTGCGACCCGAGTTGGCAGCGTGGTGCGGCCAGCCGCTCGAACCGTGCGACGCCGTCGCCGTGCTGCACTATCCGCCCGGTGCGTTCTATCGCACGCATCGCGACGTCAACGACGACGCCGTCGATCCTGCCATCGCGCGCCGCGTGGTGTCGGTCGTGCTGTTCGCCAACAGCGCCGGCGAGTCGTTCGCGGGCGGCACGCTTCGCCTGTTTCCCTCAGGCGAAGACGAATCGCTGCCGCCGCTCGATATCGTCCCGCGGGCCGGCCGACTCGTCGCCTTCCCGTCGGCGCTGCTTCACGAAGTGACGCCGGTGGACCACGGCGACCGCGTCGCCGTGGTGGCGTGGTTGCAGGCGGCCTCTACTTGAATTCGACGTTGACGACCGGCCCGTCGATCTTGATGCCCTGGATGTCCTTCAGGTACGGCTTCACTTCCGACAGCGGCGCGCCCGGGCGGACCTTGCCCTGCAGCGCCTGCAGCTTGGCCTGATCGGCGAAGAGCGCCGCCATGTCCATCGCCATCAGCGTGATGCGCGAGCCGTTCACGTACTCGGCGTTGGTCTTGACGATCGATCCCGCGACTTCCAGATCGATGTTGATCTTGAAGCCGTCGAACATCGTCTTGACCATGTTCATCACCTGCGGGTCGGCCATGTTCGGACCGCCGGCGGGCGCGTCGCTGGCCGGCGCCGGCGTCGGCTTGTCCTTGAACTCGACGGTCAGCGTCGAGGTCGCGCCGTTCTTCACCAGCTTGAAGGTGACCGGGTTTTCCGGCGCCTGCGGCGGCGCGCCGAACATGCCGTCGCTGCTGCCGCTCATGTTCGGGTCCTGGCTGACCTGCACCTGATTGATGTCGTCGAAGGCGAACACGGCCTTCACGCCTTCGAAGGTGCCTTCCTTGCTCGGCGTCGCCGACACGAGGCGCACGCCCTTGCCCATGCGCTCGGCGGCGCGCTTGAGGTCGGCTTCGTTGATCTGCGTGCCGCCCGCCTGGCCCGGCGGCTGCATGCCGGGCATCATCGCCTTCATGGCCCCTGTGTTGACGAGCGTCGTCTGCTCGACGGTGCCGCTGCCGTTGGTGTTCACTTTGATGAGGGTGGCGCTGTTGATACAGCCTGCCAGGGTCACGGACGTCGCGGCGAGCACGAGAGCACGGAATGTGCGCATGGATCCTCCAGAAGGGGCCGGCGTTCCATCATACCCGCCCACGATACAGACGACGCGGCGCGATGTACAGTCGCCGTCATGTGTGCTGATCGTCTTTCCCGCCGGGCGCTCGTCACCGGCGCCTCGTCCGGCATCGGCCGCGCCTTTGCCGAGCACCTGGCGTCGCGCGGCTTCCACCTCGTGCTCACCGCCCGCCGCGCCGACAGGCTCGAGACCGCCGCCGCCGAGATTCGGGAGCGCCACGGCGTCGACGTGCAGATCATCGTCGCCGACCTGGCCGATCCGGCGGCACCGGCGGCGATCGTGGACGCGCTGCGCGAGCGCGGGTTGTCCATCGACGTGCTGGTGAACAATGCCGGCTTCGGCGTGGCCGGCCGCTACCTCGATGCGTCGTGGACTCAACACGCGGCGTTCCTGCAGGTGATGGTGACGGCCGTCTGCGAACTGTCGTACCGTCTGCTGCCGCCGATGGTGGAACGCGGCTGGGGACGGATCATCAACGTCGCGTCGCTGGCCGCGCACGTGCCGGCGCCGGCGGGGCACACGCTCTACGCCGCGAGCAAGGCGTTTTTCGTCCGCGCCTCGGAGGCGCTGCACGCGGAGTACGCGCCGCGCGGCGTGCACGTCACGGCGGTGTGTCCCGGGTTCACCTACAGCGAGTTCCACGACGTCCTCGGCACGCGCGAGAAGGTCGACCGCATGCCGCGGTTCATGTGGCTGGATGCCGCCACCGTCGCCGCCGATGGTTGTGCCGCCGCCGAACGCGGACAGCCCGTCGTCATCGTCGCGCGCGTGAACCGGTTCATCGCCTGGGTGATGCGCACGGTGCCGCCGTCCACGGCGCGCGCCATCGCCGCGCGCACGGGGGGGCGATACCGAAAGGCTTAGGTGCTGAAAGGTGCTGAGTGGTGCTGAAAGGTGCTGAAGGGTGCTGACAGGTGCTGAAGGGTGCTGAAGGGTGCGAAAGGTGCTGAAGGCTCTCCAGCCCTCCGGCCCTCCAGTCCTCCAGTCCCCCAGCCCCCCAGTCCCCCAGCCCTCTTCGTGAAACTGCCCTGCCCTGAGGTTCGTCTAGTCCCACATGCTCCGCGACCTTCGCTACGCCATCCGCTGGTTGATGCGCAGTCCCGGCTTCACGCTGGTCGCGCTGCTGTCGCTGGGGCTTGGCGTCGGCGTCAACGCGGCGATGTTCTCGGTGGTCGACTCGCTGCTCTTCCGGCCGCTGCCGGTGCGCAATCCGGCGACGCTCGTCGATGTGTTCACCTCCAGCGCCGATGGCTCGGCGTACGCCACCTCGTCGTATCCCGACTTCATCGACGTGCAGGCGCAGACGGCGGTGTTCAGCGAGATGACAGGTTACAGTCCGGTGTTCGCGCCACTGGCACTCGGCGAGCGATCGCGGCTGGTGATGGGGCAGGTCGTGACCGGCAATCACTTCTCGATGCTCGGCATCGCGCCGCACATTGGCCGGCTGCTGACGCCCGCTGACGACACTCCCTCGTCCGAGCGCGTCGTCGTGCTGGCGCATCGGATGTGGCAGCGCGAGTTCGGCGGATCGCCGGCTGCCCTCGGGCAGACACTCACGCTGCGCGGCCTGTCGTACACCATCGTCGGCGTGGCGCCGCCGGGTTTCTCCGGTGTGGTGCCGCTGCTGGTGCCGGAGTTGTGGCTGCCCATCGCGCACGTCGCCGAGGTGGAGCCGGTCGGCATCACGCATGTCATGCCGGGACCAGGACGCACGCCACTCGAGCAGCGCGGCTACCGGTGGATGTTCGCGAAGGGTCGGCTGAAGCCTGGCGTCACCGCGGCCGAGGCGCGGGCGAACACCGCGCTCGTCGGCCGGCAGCTTGCCGAGGCGCATCCGCAGACCAACCGCGATCACGCCATGTCGGCCGTTGCGACGTCGGACGTGCGACTGCTCGTGCCGCAGGCCGGCGGACCGCTGGCGCTCGGCTCCACGGCGGTGATGACGGTCGTCGGTCTCGTGCTGCTGATCGCCTGCGCCAACCTGGCCGGGATGCTGCTGGCGCGCGCGGCGATGCGTCGCCGCGAGATCTCGGTGCGGCTGGCGATAGGCGCGTCGCGCACCCAACTTCTGCGGCAACTGCTGTGCGAAGGTCTGGTCATCGGCGTGCTCGGATCGGTGGCGGCACTCGGCTGTGCGTGGCTCGTGCTGCGGGCGCTGTTGGCCGTGCCATTCCCGCTGCCGGTGCAGGTGGTGCTCGACATCGGCCTGAACGTGCGCGTGATCGGCTTTGCGATTGCGGCGGCGGCGATGAGTGGACTTGTCGCCAGTCTGCTGCCGGCGATCAAGGCGTCGGCGCCCAGCCTGGTTGCCGATCTGCGCGGCGAGATCGCGACGGCCGGCGTGGCCGGTCATCGCCTCGCGCTGCGCGACGTGCTTGTCACTGGCCAGATCGCCCTGACGGCGGTGCTGCTGGTGATTGCCGGGCTGCTGCTGCGGAGCCTCGGCGCGTCACAGCGTGCCGACGTCGGCTTCGATCCGACGGGACTGGCGATGGTCTCGTTCGACACCGACATGGTGCGCTACGAACCCGAACGCGGGCTTCGCTTCTGGGACGACGCGGTGGACCGTGTTCGCGGGCTGCCGGGCGTGACGTCCGCCGCCACGGCCGCGCCCAGCCTGCCGTTCCAGTTCAACTTCAACCAGACCGAACTGCGCGTCGACAGCCGCACCTACGCCGAAGGTCAGCGCGCCGAATCGATCGAGAACCTCGCCGTCTCGCCGGACTATCTCTCGACGATGGGGATGCGGGTGATCGAAGGGCGCGACTTCAGCGACGTCGATCGGCAGGGCAGTCCGCTGGTCGTGCTCGTCAACGAAACGATGGCGCGGACGTTCTGGCCAGGCGAGAGCGCCGTGGGCCGCCTCGTCACGCACGCCACGCGCGGCGACCGCTACCGCATCGTCGGCGTGGTGTCGAATCACGTGGCCCACAGCGTGCTCGAGGCGCCGCTGCCGTTCGTCTACTTCGCGGCGGCTCAACAACCGCGTCGTTACAACCATCTGCTGGCGCGCACCAATGGCGATGCACACCAGTTGCTGACGGCGATGCGCCGCGAACTGCTGGCGATGGAACCGGGTCTCGTCTTCATGGCCAACGAGACGATGAGCGATGCGATGACGCTGAGCCTGATGCCGACGCGCGTCGGCGCGTGGCTGGCCGCCGGCTTCGGCGCCCTGGGCACGCTGCTGGCGGCGATCGGCCTCTACGGCGTGATTGCCTTTGCCGTTGGTGGCCGCACGCGTGAGATCGGCGTGCGCATGGCGCTCGGCGCGCGGCCGGGCAGCGTGCTGGGCATGGTGATGCGGCAGGGGCTTGGCCTCGCGGGTATTGGCGTGGTGCTCGGGGCGTTGATGGCGGCCGGCGCGGCCACGCTCATGGCCGGCGTCATCTACGGCGTGTCGCCGTTCGATCCACTCGCGTGGGGCGCGGCTCTATTGACGCTGCTGTCGGCCGCGGCGATCGCCAACCTGATCCCCGCCCGACGGGCGATGCGCGTCGATCCCATGCGCGCGCTGCGTACGGAGTAGTCGCGACATCCGTATAATGCCCGCCGGTCCCCCCAATGAAACTCCTCATCCGAGCGCTTGCCGTGCTCGCCGTGCTGACGGTCGTGCTCGCTGCCGGCGGCTACCTCTACCTGATCTCCACCTATCCGAACGTGCCGCCTGCACGTGAAGTGACGCTGCCGTCGGATCCGGCATCACTGGCGCGCGGGAAGTATCTCGCCGAGAACGTCGCGCTCTGCGTGGACTGCCACGCCACGCGCGACTGGACGAAGTTCGCCGGGCCGGTCGATCCGGCGAAACGCGGGCAGGGTGGTGAACGGTTCGATCGCGACACCGCCGGCCTTCCCGGCTCGATTCACGCGCCGAACATCACGCCGTTCGGCATCGGCGACTACTCCGATGGCGAACTGGTGCGCGCCGTCACCACGGGCGTCGCGCGCGATGGCCGCGCGCTGTTCCCGATCATGCCGTATCCCCTGTACGGTCAGCTCGACGAGTCGGACGTGCACGCGATGCTGACCTACGTGCGCTCGCTGCCGCCGGTCGAACACACCGTGCCGCCGCGGTCCCTCGATGTGCCGCTGAACCTGATCGTGCGCACCATTCCGCGGCCGGCGGCCTTCACGCCGCGTCCGCCCGTCACCGACCGCGTCGCCTACGGCAAGTATCTGGTCACCGCCGCGGCGTGCCTGGACTGCCACACGCCCATGGAGCAGGGGCAGCGCGTGCCGGACATGGACTTCGCCGGCGGCATGGAGTTCGGTCACCCGACGCTCGGCTACCGCGTGCGCAGCGCCAACATCACGCCTGACGCGACCTCCGGCATCGGCCAGTGGACGGAGCAGCAGTTCGTCGACAAGTTCAAGGCGTTCGAGACGCCGGACCCGCGTGTCCTCACCGACGCGGAGCAGCGTCAACAGACGTCGATGCCGTGGACGCAATACGGCGGCATGACACGCGAGGACCTCGGCGCCATCTACGCGTATCTGCGCACGGTGAAACCGGTGCTGCACCGCGTCGACAAGTGGCCCGACGCCCGGAAGTGAAAAGCTGAGGGCGAGCAGTCCCTCTCGCGCTTCTGTCCCGATCGAGAAGACGGTCCCGAAGGCGGACGGTCCCGGCAACTGTCCGCCCCCCCGCCTCCCGCCTCCCGCCTCCCGCCTTAACTCAACCATCGCCGTATAATCCTCGCCGTCCATGGCGGAGGAGGTCTTCGATCTGCTCGTCACCGGCGGCACGGTCGTCTTCGCCGGGCGCGCCGCGCGCGCGTCGGTGGCGGTGAAGGACGGCAAGATCGCCAAGATCCTCGCCGCCAACGACGATGTGCCGGCGCGGGTGCGCTATGACGCACGACTGCTGCACGTCTTCCCCGGCATCGTCGATCCGCATGTGCACACGCGGCATCCCGGCGGTGAACCGCGCGAGGACTTCCAGTCCGGCACCGCGGCCGCTGCCGCCGGCGGCATCTGCACCATCATCGAGATGCCGGTGTCGACGACGCCAGCCAATTCCGTGACGAACATCGAGGCGCGGGTCGCGGCGATGCAGCCGCAGGCGCATGTCGACTTCGCGCTCTACGGCGCCGCCGGACGCGACAACGTCGACACCATCCTCGATCAGGCGCGCGCCGGCATCGTCGCGTTCAAGACGTTCCTGCAGCCGCCGCCGAAGGGTCGGGAAGCGGAGTTTCGCGGGCTGTGGTGCCGCCACGACGAGATCCGCACCATCATGGACGCCGTCCGGTACACCGGCTTGCGTCATCTCTTTCATTGCGAAGAGCCCGGCGTCTATCAGCCGCTGCAGGCGCGGCTCGAAGGCATGCGGCGCACGACGGGTCGCGCGCTCGAGGAAGCGCGGCCGACCTCCTGCGAGGAAGTCTCGGCGGCGATCGTCCTGGCGCGTGCCGTCGAGCGGCCGCTGCCGGTCGGCATCGTGCACTGCTCGAGTCCGATGACCGCACGCCTGGCCGGCGACGCGCGCTATCGCGGACTCAACGTCACCGTCGAAGCCTGCATTCCGCAGTTGTTCGGAACCGTGGACGACCTCGATCGTTTCGGCGCCTATGCGAAGTCGCACCCGCCGATGCGCGCCGCCAAATTCCGCGACTCGCTGTGGTACGCGATTCAGGGCGGGCTCATCGAGTATCTCGGCACCGATCATTCGCCGTTCACGGTGGAAGAGAAGGATCGTCACGGCGACGACATCTTCAAGGCGCCGCCCGGGCTGGCGAGTCTCGACCTCTTCGTGCCGCTGCTGCTCACCGCCGCCAGTCAGCGGCGCATCACGCTGCCGCAGATTGC
>JADZCY010000277.1 GCA_020851325.1 Acidobacteriota bacterium
CACGACGCGGATGGTTCCAGCGGACGAGGGCCTCGACCGACCTGATGGTGTGCGACGCGACGTCGTACTGCGGCTGATAGACGAGGAAGAACTCCTCGCGTTCCAGCGCGACGCGGAGACTGGCGTCGAGTTCGAGGCGCTGCACGGCCTGCTCGGTCAGCGACACGCTGTACATCTGGGCGTTGTCGCGACCGGAATTCTTGGCGTGGTACATCGCCGTATCCGCATGCTTCAGCAGCGTCGCGGCATCGCGCCCATCGTCCGGATACAGGGCAACGCCGATGCTGGTCGTCAGCGTCACGGTCCGATCGTCGAGCGTGAACGGGCGCCGCATCATGTGTCCGATGCGCCGCGCGACGGCGAGCGCATCTTCGACGTGAACGATGTCGAGGATGAGCGCGGTGAATTCATCGCCGCCGAGCCGCGCGAGTTCCACTTCGCCGCCGGCGGCGGCGAGCGGTCGCGACAACACATCAGCGGGACGCAGTCCGGCGCGCAATCGCTCCGCCGCCCACTGCAGGATCAGGTCGCCGGCGCCATGCCCCAACGTGTCGTTGACGGTCTTGAAGCCGTCGAGGTCCATGAACAGCACCGCCATCTGCCGGTTGGTCCGGCCGGCCCGGCCAATCTCGCGGTCGACGCGCTCGAGAAAGGCATGACGATTCGGAAGTCCGGTCAGGCTGTCCACGTACGCCAGTTTGGCGATGCGCGCCTCGGAGGCCTTGCGATCCGTGATGTCGCGCGACAGGACGATGAACCGCGGCCGGTCGCCGGCGTCAACGGCCTTGCCGGCCACCGACAGTTCGAACCACGCGCTCTCCGACCCCTGCTGCACGACGTACTGAATGCCACTGGACGACCCTTGTCGCAGCGCCACTTCCATGGCCTCGCGGCACGCGGTAACGGCCGCGGGCGTCAGGAGATCGGAGAGATGACGACCGTCGCACGGCGCCGCCGACCCGGCCAACCGATGGAAGGCGGGCACATGACACGAGAACAGATCGCCGTCGAGTCCGACTTCGAGCAGCATGTCCGGAATGGCGTTGAGCACGGCCGCATTCCGCGCGTCGGCGGCGCGCAGGTCACGCAGCGACTGATAGCCGCGCAGCAGATAGCGGACGCGGTGCGGGATGAGCGCCGGGTTCACCGGCTTGGCGATGAAGTCGGTGGCGCCGGAATCATAGGCCCGGCCGACCGACTGGACATCGTCCATGCCGGTCACCATGACGATCGGCAGCAGCGCACCCGCCTCGGCGCGCAACGCCGTGCAGACCTCGTAGCCGTTCATGTCCGGCATGTCGACGTCGAGCATCACCAGGTCGAAGGTGCCGCTCCGGTACGCCTCCAGTCCCTCACGACCACCGGCGGCGAGCGTGACACCGAATCCAGCGCTGCTCAGTGCCGTGCGAATCAGGATTCGCGTCGTCACATCGTCATCGACAACGAGGATGTGCGCGTGCGGTGTCATGCGGCCGACTCGGCGAGGATCTCGCGCAACTGCGAGAGGGCGCGCTGGTGTTCGATGCGTGTCTGCGGCCACAGCCGGCGAGCGTCGTCGATGCGCCCGTCGCGGCCGAAGTGCTCCAGATCGCGATAGCAGGTCGACAGCACGTGCGCACCGACGTTGGCGCTACTGGACTTGAGTTCGTGCGCGGCTCGGGCCAACTGCACGGCGTCGCCCGCGTCCACCGCGTTCGCCAGCCGCGCCGCCGCCTCGAGGAACGATTCGACCAGTTCGCAGACCAGGCTCGTGCCGCCGTCCGGATCGAACTGCCGCAGCGACTCGAGAACCGCGCGATTGACCGCTGGCGCGTCGGCGGACACCGGCCACGCTGCCGCTTCCACCGGCACCGACTCGACGATGTCGACTGGCGTCGAGATGGCCAGCCACTTCGACAGCGTGTGATGCAACGCCGCAAACGTATACGGCTTGGCGAGAAAGCCGTTCATGCCGGCCGCAAGACACTTCTGCTCGTCGCCACGCATCGCGTTGGCGGTGAGCGCGACGATGGGCACGTCTCGCCCGGCATCGCCGGGCAGGTTGCGAATCGCCGCCGTCGCCTGGTATCCATCCATCGGCGACATCTGGCAATCCATCAGGATGAGATCGACGTGGCCCTCCTGCACGCGCGCGATGGCCTCGAGGCCGTCGTGGGCGATGACGACGGACACGCCGACCTTGGCCAGCATCGCCTGCGCGACGTCACGGTTGACGGCGTTGTCTTCGACGACCAGCACCGTGCCGCGGACAGGCACGCCCGAGGCCGCCGGCGTCGCTTCCAGTGTGGTCGTGCCTGATGCCATCACCGAGGTGAGCACCTGAAGCAGATCGACCCGGCGTACGGGCTTGTTCAGGAACCGCTGCACGCCGGTGTCGCGGCGCGCCTGCTGGTTGGAGGCGTAGGTGGAACTCAACATCACCAGCTTGGTCGCCGACAGCGTCGGGTGCCGGTGAATGCGACGCGCCAGTTCCAGGCCGTCGATGCCCGGCATGTGCATGTCCAGCAGGGCGAGGTGAAACGGAACCCCGGCAGCGGCCGCGGCGATGAGCGCCTCGAGCGCTTCTTCCGCGTTCTGCGCGCTGGTGACGTGCATCGCCCAGCCTTCGAGTTGCTGGTGGAGGATGGTGCGGTTCGTCCGGTTGTCGTCGACGACCAGCGCGCGCACACCCTCCAGACCCACCGCCACCGGCGGCGCCGTCGGCGCCAGCGACAGTACGACGTCCACGATGAAGCGCGATCCTTCGCCGAGACGGCTGTCGACGGCAATCGTGCCGCCCATCATCGTCAACAGCCGGCGGCAGATGGCGAGGCCCAGTCCCGTTCCGCCGAACTGCCGCGTGGTCGAACTGTCGGCCTGCGAGAACTGCTCGAAGATCCGCGCTTGCGCATCGGCTGCGATGCCGACGCCGGTGTCCTCCACCGTGATGGTGAACGCCGCATGATCATCGGCGCCGGCTTGCGCCGAGACGCGCACGATCACCTCGCCGTCAGCCGTGAACTTGACGGCATTGCCGACCAGGTTGGCGATGACCTGTCGCAGCCGGAACGGATCGCCGCGGACGTTGAAGTTGGCGTCGCTCGGTGTGAACTGCGCCGCCAGCTCGAGTCCCTTGCTCTCGGCCGCCCGGCCGAACATCGTCAGCGCCCCTTCGACGACGTCGACGAGGCTGAAGTCGACCGTTTCGAGTTCGAGGTGGCCGGATTCGATCTTCGAGAAGTCGAGGATGTCGTTGATGACGCCGAGCAGGTGACGTCCGGAGGCCTGAACGGTCTCGGCCCAGATGCGCTGTTGCGGATTGAGATCGCTTTCGATCAGCAACTCGTTCATGCCGAGGACGCCGTTCATCGGCGTCCGGATCTCGTGGCTCATCGTCGCCAGGAAATCGCTCTTGGCCTGGCTGCCGGCCTCGGCGGCCTCTTTGGCGCGCAGCAGTTCGATCGTGCGCGACGCGACTTCCTGTTCGAGGTGATCGCGATGCGAGGCGAGCGTCTGATCGCGGATCTCGATCTGCTCGAGCATGACGTTGAAGCCGGTCGACAGCCCGGTCAGTTCGCTGATGCTGCAGGCACTGGCGCGGACGCCGTAGCCACCGTCCACGGTGGCGCGGCGCATCACGTCGTTCAAGGCTTCCAGCGGTTCAAGAATCGCGCGGTTCAGGCGGCGCAGTAACAGTCCGCTGCCGAAGTACGCGAGCGCCGCGGCGCCGAGGGTGGCGAGTATCTGCCAGGCAGTCTGGCGGTAAAGGCCGTCCAGGCCGACGGCCAGTGCGAGACGTCCCCGACGTTGACCGTCGAACTCGATCGGCTGGGTCACGAGCATGTCGGTGATGCCGAGTCGCAGCTCACCGCCGGCGGCGCCCGGCACGCCGAGCCGATCGACACCGTCGCGCCAGTAGTGCACCAGTTCGCTGCCTTCGGTGGTGTAGATGGCGGCGCCAAGCACGTCGGGAGAATGACGCAGCGACCGCAGCAGCGCATCGGCCGACACCGTGTCGCGGAACATCACCGGCGCCACGGCGTTCTCCGCCAGAACCCGTACCTGCACGCGCGAGGTATCGACGAGCGTCAGCAGGCCCGACACGAACGTGCTGACGACGACGATGCCGGCGACGATGCTGATGGCGGCGCCCAGAGCCAGCGTGTTGATCTGGCGCAGACGCTGACCGATCGGTGTCAAGACGCTACACCTCTCGAGAGACTTCGTACGTGAGGGCGCGGCGACCGTGAAGTCGCCGGAATTCCGGCAGGCGCCCCGACGATGGCCACTGGCCGGCGGTGCGCCGAGAGAATGGAGTCATGCCGTCGCTGGTTGCTCGAGCCGGTTATCGGCAGAGCTGGATTGGGATTTAGCAATGGCTGACGAACCGTGCAACCGTGTGAGTCCGGAGCGCGGTGGTCCGCGTCGAAGGGTGAGAGGCACCACGGCCGGTGCCGCGTTACGGATAGTCTGGAACGAGGAGTCGAGTCCTGCCGAGAGCGACACTGAATCACACGCGGGTGTATTGCCCGCCCGGAACCTGCCTGCTCGCCGCCATCCTGTGCTTCCTCATGGTCAGTGCCGCCGTCGCGCAAACCACCACGGGCGCGGTGTCCGGCGTCGTCGTCGATGAATCCGGCGGCGTGCTGCCGGATGTCACGGTCAGGGCCGCCAGCGCCGCGGGATTCACGCGGCAGACGCGGTCCGACGCCAGCGGCGCGTTCGTGCTGGATGGCCTGCCGACCGGCACCTACACCGTGACCGCCACGCGTGAGTTGTTCACGCCAGCCGAAGCGAAGGACGTGATCGTCACGGCGAGCGGCACGGTGACGCTGAGGCTCGAGTTGAAGGTGTCGACGTTCGTCCAGACCGCGTCGGTGCAGGCGCCCGCGGGACAGGTGGACCAGGTCGCGCCGTCCACCATCGAGGTGTCACCGCTCGAAGTGCGAAGCGTTGCCGGCGCCGGCGAGAACATCTACCGCGTGCTGCAGACGCTGCCCGGCGTCGCCGCGGTGAACGACTTCGACAGCCGACTCACGGTGCGCGGCGGCGGTCCCGACCAGAACCTGACGATGATGGACGGGGTCGAGATCCACAACCCGTATCGCCTCTTCGGCTTGACGAGCGCGTTCAATCCCGAAACCGTGCGGAACTTCGAACTCACGGCCGGCGGCTTCCACGCGAAGTACGGCGATCGGCTGTCGTCGATCCTCGTCATCGAGAACCGCGACGGCACCGACGCATCGCGCCTTGCCGGTTCCGCCAACCTGTCGTTCGTCGACGCCAACGTCGTCACCGAAGGTGCGCTGCCCGGCACCGACAGCGGATCGTGGCTGCTGACGGGACGCCGAACGTATTACGACGTGATCGCCGAGCCGCTCGTCGACACCAACCTGCCCGGCTTCACCGACGTGCAGGCGAGGGCCGCGTGGTCGCCGCGACCGGGCCAGCGCCTCACGATGTTCGCGTTGTCGAGCCGCGAACGGACGGATGCGGACTTCGACGGTGACGTCGAAGGCGAACGGCTGCAACTGCAGTCGAGTACCGACAACGACCTGGGCGCCGCCTCGTTCTCATCGTCCTTTGGCGCGCGGGCGTCGAGCGCGACCACGGTGTCGTGGTATCGCAATCGCGAGACGGTGGCGTTCGATGGCAACTTCAGCACCGGCGAGCTTCGCTCGAATCGACCGGACGAGGACGCGAAGCAGTTCTCCAACTTCATCTTCACGCGCGGTGTGAACGTGCGCGACATCGCGGTGCGCAACGAGACGACGGTGCAGGCGTCCACCGCGCATCTGATCGAGACCGGCTTCGAGAGTCACTCGCTGAAGACCGACTGGGGTTCGACCATTGCCGGCGATCGCGACAACCAGCCGGGCGGCACCGGCGTGGTAGGCGCGGGGCTGCCGTCGGCGCTCGACTCTTCGCGTTCCGCGTGGCGGGCCGCGGCGTGGCTGACGGATCGCTGGACGCTCGCGCCACGGCTGCGCGTCGAGCCCGGACTGCGCGTCGACTGGAGCGGCGTCGCGGATGAAGTGACCGCGTCGCCGCGCCTGGCGGTGGTCGCCGACATCAGCAGCGCGCTGCGCCTTCGCGTGGCTGGTGGTCTGTTCACGCAGAGCCCGGGCTACGAGAAGCTCTTGCAGTCGGACTACTTCGTCGACCTGAGCGATGCCAACGGTCGCCGCTTGCGCAGCGAGCGCGCCTGGCACGCACTCGCCGGCGTGGAGCGCACCTTCAGCGGCGGATTGATGACGCGCGTCGAAGGTTATTACAAGCGTTTCGATCGGCTGATCGTCGGACGACTCGAAACGGCGGATGAACTCGCCGCGCGCATCGGCACCTACGACTTCCCGTTGGAGCTTGCCGATCAGCGTCCCACTGCGCCGCTGGTGACGAGCACACCCGGCAACGACGGCACCGGACGCGCGTACGGCGTCGAGTTCTACGTTGCACGCCAGGCACGCTCGTCAACGGATCGCGTCAGCGGCTGGGCGTCCTACACGTGGGGCCGCGCCGAGACGACGGCGTATGGACGCACGTTCGTCTCGGACTACGACCGGCCGCACGCGTTGAGTCTTGTCGGCAGCTATCGCGTCAGCCGCCTGATCGAACTCGCGTCCACCGTGCGCGTGCAATCGGGGTTTCCCTACTCGCTGCCACTCGGCGTGCGCGTGGCCGCCACGGAAGACACGATGGACACCGACGGCGACGGCAACGTGACGGAGTTCGTGCCGCGGCGCGACGCGACGGGACTGCCCGTGTGGACGGTGGACTACGGCGACGTGGGCAACCTCAACTCCGGACGCCTGCCTGCCTTCGCACGCGTCGATCTGCGCGTCACCTTCCGCCCGGGATGGCAGAGCAACCGATGGCTGCTGTACGCCGAGGTGATCAATCTGCTCAACCGGAACAACGGCGAACTGGACGCGGAGCTGGCCTACGACGCGAGTTCCGATCGACCGCGGGTCACCACCGTGCGCGACCCATCGCTGCCGCTGCTGCCATCGGTCGGTATTCGCTTCCGGTTCTGATCTCGCGCGGCAAGCGCGAGCGATTCGGGCGTCGCTCCACCAACCCTCGCCTCACTTGAATGGAGTATCCACCTGCGCGCTGATGCGACGGATACCGGCATCAGTGGGCGTTGTTCGAGCGGATGGAAACTCGAACACAAGTGAACTGTGGGGCTAAGATGGATTCGAGCGGCCAGGCTGCGGGTTTCGCGGCGGCCTGGCAGGCTCGAAGGGCACCATGTCGCCACTACCGAAAGAACACGGCGCGTATGGCCAGGTGACACTGCCGCTGATCGCGGCCTTCGCCGTCGCTGGCGCCACCACGTCAGGTGTGTTGACGGCACTCGCTGTCGTCGCCGGGTTCCTCGCCCACGAACCACTGCTCGTCGTGCTCGGTCAACGCGGCGTGCGCGCACGACGCGAGCACGGTACGCCGGCCATGCGCTGGCTCGTGGCCGGGCTGATCGTCGGGATCGCCGCGTCGGTGGGCGCCCTCTGGACCATCGCGTCGCCGCTCCGCTGGTCGTTCCTGATACCGGCAGTGCCGGCGGCGGCGTTGATGTTCAGCATCGCGCGCGGGGCCGAGAAGTCGTGGTGGGGAGAAACGGCGGCGGCGCTGGCGTTCACGATGGCAGCGTTCCCGATCGTGCTCGCGGGCGGTTTGCCGTTGGCGACGGCGGTGACCGTCGTGCTGCCGCTGACGCTGCTCTTCGTCACCACCACGCTGGCCGTGCGCGTGGTGATCCTCCGCGTGCGTGGCGGCGGCAATCCGCGCGCGACCGCGAACACGCGACGCGCGCTCGTCCTGCTCGCCGCGGCAAGCGCGGTGAGCATCGGTGTGCTGATCGCCAACCAACTCGTGTCGTTGCCGACGGCCGCCGCCGCCGTGCTCGGGCCGATCTCGGCGGTGCTGATCGCGGCGTATCCGTTGCCGCCAACGAGGCTGCGCGCGATCGGCTGGACGCTGGTCGCGATCTCGCTGGTCACGACGGCGCTCGTCATCGCCGGTGTGCTGGGTGTGCCGGGTGTGCCGGGTGTGCCGGGGTCAGGTCACGATTCGTGAGCCGAAAGCCACATCTCGTGGTCGGTCAGCCGGACCACACCAGCAGTCGCGGCCGGTCAGGGGCAGACTCACGAATCGTGACCTGACCCCACCAGGGGCAGACTCACGAATCGTGACCTGACCCCAGCAAGATGGTCCACCAGGATGCATGAGTCCGACGCCGTGTTCACGATCGGCCACTCCACCCGGACGATCCCCGAGTTCATGCGGTTGCTCCAGGCGGGCGGCGTCGCGCTTGTCGTCGACGTGCGGAAGATGCCGGGCTCGCGCGCCAATCCTGCCTACAACATCGACGCGTTGCCGGGCGCGCTGGCGCCGTTCGGCATCGACTACATGCGCATC
>JADZCY010000278.1 GCA_020851325.1 Acidobacteriota bacterium
CTCAGCCTCAACTTCCAGACCTTCGTCGGCGGCTTCTTCAGCGGCAGCCGCGTGACGCTCAACCCGACCGTGCGCATCCGGCCCTCGGAGGCGTTCAACGTCGAACTGGCGTATTCGCGCAACGATGTCGATCTGCCGGAAGGCGAGTTCGTCACCAACCTGCTGCGCACGCGTATCTCGTACGCGTTCTCGGCGCGCACGTTCATCCAGTCGCTGGTGCAGTACAACGATCGCGCCGACATCTGGTCGGTCAACCTGCGCTTCGGCTGGCTCCAGGCCGCCAACACCGGCCTCTTCATCGTCTACAACGACACGCGCGGTCTCTACGACCTGTTCCCGGAACGGCCCGAGCGCACCGATCGGTCGCTGACGATCAAGTTCTCGCGGATGTTCGACGTCCTGCGCTGATCGACTGACGATGAACGGCGCGGCGTGACGGACGGTCTGCGGGAACTCGGCTGGGATGAGCGCTGGGCGGCGAGGTTTGCGCCGCACGCGGCGGCCGGGTTGATCCCGGCGCGCGTCACCATCGAGTTCAACCACCTCTACCAGGCCATCGGTCCCGACGGCGAGATCCGCCTGCAGCACGCGGGCCGCTTCAAGCATCGCGCCACCGAACGCAGCGCGCTGGCGGCGGTCGGCGACTGGGTGGCGGTGCGGCTCACGGCCGGCGAGGCCGCCGGGACGATTGAAGCCGTGCTGCCGCGCCGCAGCCGCTTCTCGCGCAAGGTGGCAGGCGAGCTCACCGAAGAGCAGGTGGTGGCCGCCAACATCGACACCGTGTTCCTCGTCATGGGGCTCGACGGCGATTACAACCCGCGTCGGCTCGAGCGCTACCTGCTGCTCGCGCACGAGAGCGGCGCGCGGCCCGTGGTGCTGTTGAGCAAGGCGGATCTCGCCACCGATCTCGACGCGGCGCTCACCGAGATTGCCACCATGGCCGCCGGCGTGCCCGTGTACGCGATCAGTGCCGTCGCCGGCCGCGGGCTCGATGACGTGCTGGCGCACCTCGGTCCCGGCCGCACCGGCGCGCTGCTCGGGTCATCAGGTGCGGGCAAGTCGACGCTGGTGAACGCGCTGGTCGGCACCGAACTGCTGCCGACGCAAGCGGTGCGCGAATCCGACTCGCGCGGCCGTCACACCACGCGTCACCGCCAGTTGATCACGCTCCCCGGACGCGGCCTGCTGATCGACACGCCGGGCATGCGTGAACTGCAGTTGTGGGACATCACCGAGGCAACGCGCGAGACGTTCGACGATATCGAAGCGCTGGCGGCCTCCTGTCACTTCAGCAACTGCCAGCATCGCGACGAACCGCGCTGCGCGGTGAAAGCCGCGGTGGCCGACGGCACGATCGCCGCCGAGCGTCTGGCCAGCTACGTCAAGCTCCAGCAGGAACTCGCCGACCTCGACGCCCGCAAGGACGCGCGGGCGATCATCGACGAGAAGCGGCGATCGAAGATCCAGGGGAAGGCGCTGAAGGCGTTCCAGAAGCACCGCGGCCGCTGATCTCGCGCCGCACCAGCGCCGCTGCGTCCATGGCGGCGGTCGTCTCCCACCCATCCATGCGGGCCGTCCGTGTGCCATGGCCGATGCGCCGGTAGAGCGCGGCCAGCGCCGCTTCGCTGCGCACATCGGGATGCGCCAGCACTTCCGCGACGTGATGCAGTTCGTGCCCGATGGTCGCGATCAACTCGTTGCCGCTCAGCGTCTGATTCAGCGACACGCGCAGGTAGCGATACGGCGGCGCGTCGCCAAGAAACGCCAGCGCGCCGTCCAGGCCACGCTTCAGGTGCGGATCGAAGGTGACGTAGACGACAACCGGCGCCGACTCGATCTGATCGACCAGGGCGCGGAAGGTCGCCGAGCGCGCGATGCCGGCCTCGATCGCGGCCATGACCCGGCCCGATTGAGGCCGCAGTCGCGGGCCACCGTTGCGCCACCATTCCGTCACGGGAGGAGCCGGCAGCGGCGTCACCGGCAGGGCGATGTCAGGCAGGCGGCGCGAGGGCAGATGCGGCTGCGCCTCGAGGGCCGCCACGAACATGGGGAGTAGCAGCATTGGCAATCGGCGGATTGCCGAATTCGCGATTGTTGCCATGAAGTGCGATTCGCCCATCGGGTGATTCCTCATTGCGCGATTGAGCCATCTCCGCTCCCACGAAGGAGGTCCTGAGCTGCGCTGAGCAAGCGTCGTGTGCCGGTCACGGCAATCGGTACGCCCTCGGTCGTCGCCTCCGTTGGGTGTAGTGATCGATGCGCGACATCTGTGTCATCCGCGCTGCCCGTGTCATCTGTGTCATCTGTGGCTTGTCTTCTGTCTGTGCTGTCTGTGTCATCTGCGGCGTGTCTTTGTCTGTGCTGTCTGTGTCATCTGTGGCCTGTCTTTGTCCGTGCAATCTGTGCGTTCCGTGGCGTATCTGTGGCCTGTAGACGTCCCGATCTGCGTCCGGGTTCGTCTGTGGCGGCAATCTGCGGACGTGAATCGCGGGACGAAGTTTGTGGATAATGCCGGCATGCGTCAGTCGTGCATCGCTCTCGTCCTCCTGCTCGTCACCAGTGCCACCGCCGGCGCGCAGGTGCAGCAGGCCGTCATCGACACCTCGGCCGGGACGATGG
Source organism: Acidobacteriota bacterium (assembly GCA_020851325.1). GTDB lineage: Bacteria > Acidobacteriota > Vicinamibacteria > Vicinamibacterales > UBA2999 > VFZN01. The sequence continues at coordinate 2,620 of JADZCY010000278.1, forward strand.
TCTGGGACCTGTTGAGTGACAAGGCGCCGAATCACGTCGCGCTGTTCGTGAAGACCGCGCGCGACGGCGGCTATGACGGCACGATCTTCCACCGCATGATTCGCTACGGCGTCATCCAGGGCGGTGATCCGTTGACGAAGGATGCTGCGGCGCGCGAGAAGTACGGCTCAGGCGGCCTCAATCAGTTGAAGCCGGAGATCTGCGACGAGCTGATGACCAAGGGCGCGGTGGCGGCGGTCGTGATCCCCGGCAAGCCCGACAGCGCCGGCTCGCAGTTCTTCGTCTGCGTCAACGAGCAGGCAGCGCTGAACGGCAAGTACACGGTGTTCGCACGACTGGTGGAAGGCAGCCTCGTCGCGCAGAAGATCTCGGAGACGCCGGTGGACGACAAGGGCCTCGCCACCGAGCGCGTGACGATCACCGCGGTGACCATCCGCGAGAAGCCGGCGCCGACGCCGGAGCCGTTCTCCACCGAATCCGTCGACGCACTCGCCAAGGTGCGCGCCGTGCTCGAAACATCCATGGGCGAGATCACCGTGTCGTTCACGCCCGACAAGGCGCCCGCACACGTGCGCAACTTCCTCCGGCTGGCGCAGAGCGGCGTCTACGACAACATGGCCTTCCACCGCGTGGTGAAGGGCTTCGTGATCCAGTCAGGTCATCTGCCGACGCGCAGCGAGCCCTTGAATGAACGGCAGCAGTCGTTCGTGCGGCCGATGAAGGCGGAGTTCAACGATCAACTCCACGTCGCCGGCACGCTCTCCATGGCCCGCACCGACGATCCCGACAGCGCCACCTCATCGTTCTTCATCGTCACCGCGCCGTCGACCGTGCTGGACGGCAAGTACACGGTGTTCGGCAAAGTGGAATCAGGGATGGACGTCGTGCACGCGATCGAGGCCGCCGCCGTCGACGGCGAAACGCCGATCGAACGCATCACCCTCACGCGCGTCAGGGTCGTGCCTTAGAGGCGGAAGCTCCGGCAACACGAAGAACACGACGGCACGAAGAAAGACGCACGAAGCAAAACGGTCAAAACCCTAAGATGCCTTTCGTGCGTCGCTTCGTCGCCTTGGTGTGCTTCGTGTTTGCGTATCGGTGGCACCCGGGCCCTCCAAGCCCTTCAAGCCGCGCGCTACCGGGCGCCGGCGAGCGCCATGACGATGTCGTACTGGAAGCGGACGAAGCGGTGAAGTTCAGCTTCGGGGATGCGTTCCTGGTCGCTGTGCGCGCCGAAGCCCTTCGGACCATCCTCGGTGTCGAGCGCCGGGCCGATGCCGTAACAGGCAATCCCTTTCGAGCGAATCTGCGACATGTCCGTTGCGCCGGTGCTCATCGTCGGCAGCACGTCGACGCCGTAGTGCGCCTTGGTCTGCTGCTCGATCACCGTGAACGCTTCGGTGCCGAGCGGCGAGGCGCCGGCGGGCCGATAGCGGTCGCGCGCCCAGCGCACTTCGATGTTTGGGTCGTTGACGACCTTCTTCAGCGATTCCAGAAAGCTGGCCTGGTCCTCGTCCGGGTGCAGGCGCACGTCGAGCGTGGCCTTGGTTTCCGACGGGATGACGTTGTAGCGATAGCCGCCGCCGATGATCGTCGGTACGAGCGACGTGTGCAGCATCGACCAGTGCTGCGGTTCGTTGTCCAGCATCCACTCCGCGGCCGGGCCGCTGACTTTCGGATCGGGACTCAGCACATCGCGATAACGCGCGGCCACGTCGGGCGGCGCCGTCGTTGCCAGCTTGCGGAAGTAAGTGCCGGTGGTCTCGGTGACGCGGAGCGGCGGCACCCAGGCGGCGACGCGCCCGATGGCGGTGCTCAGGCGCGTGACCGCGTTGTTTCGCGACGGCACCGAGCCGTGACCGGCCGGCCCGCGCGCGATCAGTTCCACCGCGCGTGGCTCTTTCTCCGTCGTGCCGACATTGGCGCGGCGCACCTGACCGCCGGTGCGCACCACGCCGCCCCCTTCGGCCAGACAGAACTCGGCGTTGATGGCGTCGAGGTGATTGTCGACCATGAACTGCGCGCCCACTTCCGGCGCGCCTTCTTCGCCGCTTTCCGCCAGCAGGATGACATCGCGATCGAGCGCGGCGTTGGTGCGCTTCAACGTCAGGACAAGCATCAGCCCGGCAACGAGGTTGTCCTTGTCATCCACCGTGCCGCGACCATACACATAGCCGCCGTCACGCTCGGCGCCGAACGGCTTGAACGTCCACTTCGCCGGGTCGACCGTGACGACGTCGGTGTGACCCATGATCAGCAACGGCCGCTTCTTGCCGTTGCCCTTGATGCGCGCCACGAGGTTCGGCCGCTGCGGATCCTTCGCGAAGACCTGGTAGGGGATGTCTTCCTTGTCGAGCACCTGCTTCAGATACTCGACGGCGCGGATCTCGTTCCCCGGCGGACTGCTCGTATCGCGGCGGACCAACTCCTGGAAGTGCGTAAGCGTCTCGGCCTCGAAAGCCGCATCTGGCTTCCACTGGGCCTGCAGGGTGGGCGCCGCCACGAGGACGAGCGAGACGAGGACTAGTCGAATTCGCATAGCGCGCAGTATTGCACGGCCTCCGCACCATGCCGCGCGTCGTCCGAGTGTGAGCCGACCAAGCAGAGCAGGCCCAATGCCTGTTGACGCGTGGCCGGTTGAATTGCTATAAGAGGCGCGCCCCCCAGCGAAAAAGGAGGGAAAGATGACGTCTGTCAAGACAGTGCTGAAGAGCTACCGAGTCGAGGTCATCTGGTTGGTGGCTCTGGTGGTCGGCGCGATCGTGATCCCGAACGCCCTTCCTGTGGCACAGGCCGAAACGCTGGCCGTCTGCTACTACGACCCGTTTTTCAACTGGTGTTTCGACAATCATCTGCCGCTCGACTGCCTCTGTGATTACTAGCGGTCTGAGGACGCAGTCGCGCTCCCACAAGCTGAGCCTGACCGCTGGTTAGCGGTGCGCGCGAATGCTTGTGCTCGAGGGGCTACCTCAATCCAAACAACATGGGGGTGTCAGGTTTCTGCCAAGAATCGTGGCACTCCCGAGTCAAGTCGAAAACGGTCATTCCTGGCGCAAGCACTGAATCGGAGGTGCCATGCCTAAGAGATGGATGCTGCTGGGGCTGGCGGGTGCCGCGCTAGCTGGAGCGCTCGCTACTGTTGCATGTTCAGGCCAGTCGGATGTCACAGCTGGAGTTAGCACACCTGTCGCGGTCGACCCGCAAGCTGCCGTCGTCAGAACGTACGATGTGGTGGCTGCGGATCAGGACATACCGATAGGAATTGTGTCGGCGGGTCCCGTTTGCGGCGACCGTATCGTGGCGCCTGACCCCCGGAATGGAGTAGTTCAGGTTATCGGGCTCAGGGACGGCCGGCGCCTTCGTGCGATTGGCGCGCGTGGCACGCCGAACGGCTTGCGTGCTCCTGAGTCCGTGGCGGTTTCGTGTGAAAGCGAGGACCTCTACGTACTAGATGCTACCGAGGTCGTGCACTACAAGCTCGATTCCGGCGAATTCGTCGATCGGCGTCCGAGGCCGGACAACGTGGGGATGGGAACTGGCGGTCATGGCCTCGTTGAAAACGGGGAAGTCATATTTCCTGCGCTGTGGTTGTCTCACAAGGAAGCATTGCGCAACAATCCCGAGTCGCACCTGCTCCGGGGCGCTTCTCTGGGATATGCGCATAGCTGGTCACAAGACGGCCCACCTAGGTTCGTGCTCCCGCTGCTAACCGAGACATGTCGTAACGCCACTCCTTGCGCGCGTGTCACGCTCTCCCGGATAGAGGCACCGGTTCGAGGCTGGCTTGCTTGCCAGGGAACAGGCGCCGCAGTTGGTGTATTCGACGATGCCGGAAGTATGAGGACTCGTATTGACATTTCGTCGCCTGGGTTCATCAGTGATGACACAAGCGTGGCATCGCAGGAGCCAATTCCGATGAAGATGCGGTGGCTGCAACGAAACAGCACGGTAATGTGGTGCGCGGAGGTCGCTAGCCATGTGGTCGTGGTGCATTCAACGCTCGAGAAGGGCGACTGGCAACCGGGAATGGCGATGGCGCCAATTGCGCTGATGAACGTCTACACCATGTCCGGTACGCCTGTGGCGCTCGATGTACCCATCGCGGATGTTCCCGTGGCGAGTGACGAACGGTCTGTCTACGTCCCTGTATACGGTGATGCACGTCGTTTGGGGGCTGCCCAGCGCATCCAGGTGCAACAGATCGACATTGGCGACGACGCCGGTGCACTGAGTCCGATATTCAGGAGGTAACTCAATGAGAAACCGAGCTCACTTCCTATTGAGAGGTCTCTTGACAGTTGCCACGGCAGCGCTTTGCGTCTACTGGTGGGGCGTTTGGCAAGATCAAGCCGCGCTCGCATCATTCAGTGGGCCCGCATGTCGGATCCCGGCCGAGATGTCAGCCAAGCAGTAGCGAATTGCCGTTGGCCTCAACGCATTGACCGTCAATCGCATCTTGATGGTTACTCGGTGAGCTGTGACTAGGGATCTGAAGCACGCGCTCCGCGGATGGCGTGCGCACCCGCTGCTGGCTGGCGTCGCGTGCGTGTCGCTGGCCGTTGGCGCGGCCGGCGTCGGCGCGCTGTTCGCGTTGGTCGAGTCGGTGTTCCTGCCGACGTGGCCGGTGCGTGAGCCCGCCTCGCTGGTGCGCCTCACGCTCTCGCGCTCCGACATTCCCACGGCGTCGAGTGCTGTGTCCACGGCCGTGTGGAAGCGTTTGAACGAGAGCGCGCTGCCGTTTCGCGGCATGGCCGCCGTTGGCGCCGATCGGCTGGTCGTGGCTGGCGATGGTGATGCCCGCCTCGGCGACGTGCTGTTCGCCACAGCGAACGTGTTCGACGTGCTTGGCACCGCTGTGGGTCGCGGGCGTCCACTCACCGCGAACGACGACGTGGAAGGCGATGCGGCAGTCGCGGTGATCGGCCATGCCTTCTGGCAATCGGCGTTCGATGGGCGGCCCGATGTCGTCGGGCAGACGGTGGCGGTCGAAGGCCGCGCGCTCCAGGTAGTGGGTGTGGCCGACGCGGCCTTCTTCGGCATCGAGGTCGGCCGCCGGTTCGACGTCATGGTGCCGCTCGCTGCCGAGCCGCTACTGAAAGGCAACCAAAGTCGATTGCGCAACGACCGCGCCTGGTGGCTGAGCGTTGTCGCCCGGTTGTCGGACGATGTGACACCGGGCGCAGCCGCGGCGCAGGTGAATGCGGCCATGACGGGTGTCGAGATCGAGATGGGTCCACCCTCACAGGCGGCCGTGGTGTTTCACGCGACGCCCGTGAACGAGTGGCCATCGTTGATGCGCGACCAGTACGGACGGCCGCTGCTGCTACTGCTCGGCGTCGCCCTGCTGGTGCTACTGGTGACGGGCACCAACGCGGCGGCCGCCATGGTGGCGAGGTTTGCCGATCGGCTGCCGGAGTTTGCCGTGCGCTTCTCCCTTGGCGCCACGCGCTGGCAGGTGGTGCGCAGTCTGCTCATCGATACGACGGTGCTGGCCGCCATCAGTGCGGTGCTCGGCCTTGGCATCGGCTTGTGGCTGGCCTCATCGACCGTGCCGTCGCTGCTGCACGCCACCGACCGCGGCATCGTTCCCTACGTGCCGATCACGGCCACGTGGCGGTTCGTGCTTGGCGGCGTCGTCCTCACGATCGCCAGCGGCGTCCTGATCGGTGTGTGGCCGGCGCTGTACGCATCGCGCGCCGCGCGGCTCGCCAACAGCGTCTCGGGTGCCGTGTCAGCGCGTCGCGGGCGCGCCGTGATCGCAATGGTGACGATGCAGGTGGCCACTGCCGTGACGTTGGTGACGGTTGCGGCGCTGCTGCTGCGATCGTTCGTCGAGCTCTCGCGGCAACCGACGGCGGCGGCGCCGGCGGAGGTGCTGCTGGTGAACCTCAGTGGCGCCTCGACGGAAGGTCTGAGCGTCGCGCGCCTCGAAGAACTCGTGTCACGGATGCGCGACATCCCGGGTGTGCGCGCGGCCTCGGTGGCCACCTACACGCCGCTCAGCGGATTGATTCAGCTCGCGAAGATCGACGTGCGCGGGTTCGCCCCGCGCGACATGCGCGATATCAACGCGTCGATCAATCGCGTCGACCGCGGGTTCTTCGACGTGTTCGGCACGCCGCTGCTGAACGGGCGCGTGTTCGACGACCGCGATGGCGCCGGCGCGCCGCCGGTGGCCATCGTCAACAAGGCCTTCGCCGAGCACTACCTGAACGGACGCGATCCGGTGGGGGAGTACATCAACGTCAACGGCGAACAGGTCGAGGTGATTGGCCAGACCGTCACCGGCCGGTATCGAACGCTGCGCGAGCCCGACATGCGCTTCGTGTACCTGCCGGTGCGGCAGTCACCGGGCAACCCGCGGTACTTCCGTTTCGCGGTGCGCGCCGCTGCGCCGGAGGATGTCAAGGCGTCGATCCTGCGGTCGCTGCGTGACGCGCTGCCGGGCGTGATCGTGCAGTTCCGGACGATGGACGAAGAGATCGGCGCGACCATTGGTCAAGAGCGCCTGCTGGCGCGCCTGGCCACGATATACGGCGGCCTGGCCTTGCTGATGGCCGTCACCGGCATCTACGGGACGCACTCCTACCTGGTCACGCGCCGTCGCCGCGAGATTGGTATTCGTCTCGCTCTCGGCGCGAGCCAGTCTGACATTCGGCGTCTGGTACTAAGCGGAGCGCTTCGAGTGCTTGCGGTGGGGGCGATTGTGGGCATCGTCGCCACGCTGTCCTTGGGACGCGTGCTGGAGTCACAGTTGTTCGGGATCGGCAGCCGCGATCCAATGACGCTGCTGGCCGCCGTCATACTCTTCAGCGTCTGCGGCGTGCTCGCCAGCCTGCTGCCGGCGCGGCGAGCCGCCAAACTCGACCCGGTGCAGGAACTGCGCGCGGAGTAGCGGTGCTGGCAACAACCGCATGATTCTGCGTCGTCTTCGCCCAGCGCTCGTGCAGGCGGGGAGACTATGCGCCGGGATGCAAGAACACCGAGCGACGTCTACTTAACCTTCCAATCGCGAAGAGCTCGACGAACGAGATGCCACACATTGTCTCTGTCCAAGCAGCCCTGTCGAGACATGAGCGGCTCAGGATCCTTTGTGAACTCCTTATAGTCTTCGCCCTGTTCCTTCCAGGCACAGAACCACAGCGCTCCACCCTTATCCGCAGCGAACCCCCAGCCTAGCGAACGATATGACGCGCGTCGCATCTGACCTTTCCACAAGCCTGCCTCGAGCCAGGACTCTCCGTTATGTGGCGTGTAACAGGGTCCCCATGGTTTCCACGTCGTGAGCGAAGTGAACTCATCCTGCGCGTCTCGGGTCACGTCCGATAGGAGTTGCGACAAGCTGTCGAGCGTTGCGAACCCTTCCCGAACGGATGCGCCCGCGGACTCCTTGTCGCTCATCGCCGCCAGCAAACGTCCCGCTCGTCTGATACTCAGCAGCGACAGTTGACTCCGGTATGCCATGCTCTCCTCCTCGAGTAGCGCGGCAAAAGATGCGCTAATGAATCTGTCCAGCGCACCCTTGATCGGCGTTTCGACCAGCACGCGGTGGACGTCTTGCCATCGCATAGTCTGGATGCCTGCACGACGAAGCTCTCGGCGAGGCACCTCGGGCCGATGCTTCGTCAACGCAATCAGGTGTCTGCGGTGAGCCGTTGACGATCGATATCGCCGAAGTTGGGCGAGCGTCAGCACCGAGCCGACCTTGCTTTCGAGGTCGAATCGCGGCTGCCCGGGAGCGCGCAGCACGATATCAATGCGCCCGCCGTCGTCATGTCCGATCTCGGCCAAGCACTCCCATTCTGCGTTCTGTCGCAATCGCACATTGCACGTGCGAGAAAGAAGCGAAAGCACCCGACTTCGAAACTGCGGGGACGCGTCGAAACATGCCTTGAAAGTGCGGCTGATCTGGTTTTCGAGCTGACGACTTCCGGCCAGCGCGTTCAATGTCTTGAAAAAGCCAACGTGACTCTCAGGGGTTCGCGTCATAGCGTCGTCGCGAGCGCGATAATATACCAGCTCTTCATTTCGGCGGTCAGTGGCGTGTCCAGGTGTTCCTGAGTTCTCGCGCCGGGTCGCATTACCTGCCGACGCGGCTCAGGCCGCGTCGCTCCACTGAGAGTGCACCCGCGGTCGCCCGTCAGTCGTGCATGCCGGATCACTCAATCACCCAATAACGAATCGCCGATAACCCAATCGCCCTTCATGGCAACAATCGCGAATTCCCCCGATCCGCCAATCACCAATGCGCGCCAGTCACTCAAACGGCAACCTACCCTCATCGTTCACATGCCGCGTGGGCGGCTCCGGCGCGTCACTGAGGTTGTGCACGCTGACGCCGAGCAGCCGAACGGGGCGTTGGCCGGCTTGCGTCTTATCGAGCAGCGCGAGCGCGCGTGAGACGACGTCCTCGATGTCCTGCGTGCCGGCGCGCGTGCTGTGGCTGCGCGTGACGGTCGTGAAATCGGAGTAGCGCACCTTGATCGTCACCGTGCGCGCGTAGATCTGACGCCGACCCAGCCACGAGGCCACTTCGCGTGCCATCTCGTCGATCTCGCGGCGGATGTCGGCCATCGCCACGAGGTCCGTGCTGTAGGTGCACTCCGAGCCGTTGGACTTCGACGGCCGGTTGGGTTCCACCGGCCGGTCGTCGTGCCCATGCGCCAGCGCCAGCAGCCACTCGGCCAGGCTGCCGACAATGGTCTGCAAGTCTGTGAGCGGACGGGCGCGAACATCGGCGAGTGTCTCGAGGCCATGCGCGCGCAGGCGCGCCGCCGTCTTCGGACCGACGCCCCACAGCGCGTCCACCGGCAGGTTGCGGATGAACGCATCGACGCGCTCGGGCGCGACGACGGTGAGGCCATCGGGTTTGCGCCAGCCGGAGGCGATCTTCGCCAGGAACTTGTTCGGCGCCACACCCGCCGACGCCGTGAGCCCCGTCGTCTCGCGGATCTGTGCCTTCAAGCGCTTCGCCACGTTCACCGCCAGCGGCTCCTGCCACGCGTTCTCGGTGACGTCGAGATACGCTTCGTCCAGCGACAGCGGTTCGACGAGCGGAGTGACGGCGCGATACAGCGCGAACACCTGCTGCGACACGGCGCGATACTTCTGGAAGTCGGGCCGCACGATCACCAGCGCCGGACACAGCCGCACTGCGCGTGACATCGGCATCGCCGAACGCACGCCGAACTCGCGCGCTTCATAACTGGCCGCCGCCACGACGCCACGCGTATTGGGTTCACCGCCGACAGCGACAGGCCGCCTCCGCAGCGCCGGATTGTCGCGCTGTTCGACCGACGCATAGAACGCGTCCATATCGACGTGGAGAATGCGCCGCACAGAAAAATCCTTCGAGTTCTTCGCGCCCTTCGTGATCAAGGAGGCGGTCCTCGTGTCTTCGTGGCGTCCTTATCCGGTGGACCCAAAGCCGCCGCGGCTGGGGGCATCGGTGGACGCGACCTCGTCCCACTCCACGCGCGGCGCGGGCAGGACGATGCCCTGCGCGAGGCGGTCGCCACGCTTCACGGTGACGGGCGCGTCGGTAAAGTTCAGCACCTGGATCCGAATCTCGTCCTCGGGGCCGCAGTAGTCCGCATCGACGACGCCAACGCCGTTGGCGACCATCAGCCCGCGTTTGAGCGGCGTGCTGCTGCGCGCGAAGATCCCCAGGAAGTGTCCGTTCGGCACGGCAATCACCAGTCCCGTCCCCACCAGGCGAATTTCGCGCGGAGGAATGTCGATGTCGGCCGCGGCCGCGAGGTCGAAGCCGGCGGCGCTGCCGGTGGCAGGAGCAGGGAGCGAAACTGACGGATCGAGACGCGTGATGCGAAGACGCATGGGAGAATAGTAGTCCCACAGTCGGAGGTCCCTGATGACGCATCGTGTGCGAGCGCACGCGCTGGCCCTGCTGGCCGCGCTCTCCGTGACAACCCTGGCGATCGTGCACGCGCAGGGCACCGCCGCGCCGGCCCAACCTGCGGCGCCGGCGGCCAACGTCGCGCTCGACCGGCCGTTGCCGATCGATCCGGCCGTGCGGACCGGCACGTTGTCGAACGGGATGAAATATTTCATCCGCCGCAACACGCGTCCGGCCAATCGCGTGTCGCTGCGATTGGCGGTGGACGCCGGGTCGCTCCAGGAAGACGCCGATCAGCGCGGGCTGGCGCACTTCCTGGAGCACATGGCGTTCAACGGTACCGAGCACTTCAAGCCGGGCGAGTTGATCACGTTCCTCGAAGGCATCGGCGCCCGCTTCGGCCCGCACGTCAACGCGTCGACGAGTTTCGACGAGACGATCTACATGCTCGACGTGCCGACGGATCGCGACGGCTACGTCGATCGCGGCCTGCTGGCGCTGGCGGACTTCGCCTCCGGCATCTCGCTGCTGCCAGCCGAAGTCGACAAGGAACGCGGCGTCGTGCTCGAAGAATGGCGCGGCCGCCTGGGCGCCAGTTCACGCATCACCGACAAGCAGTTGCCGGTGCTGCTGCAGGGCTCGCGCTACGCCGAGCGCCTGCCAATCGGCACGCCGGAGATCATCCAGAACGCGCCGCGCGAGCGTCTGGCGGCGTTCTATCGCGACTGGTATCGGCCCGACCGCATGGCCGTTGTTGTCGTCGGCGACATCGACGTCGACGCCGCCGAGGCGCAGGTGCGCACGCGCTTTGGCGGGATTGCCGCGCGAACGGCGCCGGCCGCGACGGTCGACCGCGCGATTCCGCCGCATGCCGAGACGCTTTACACGGTCGCCACCGATCCGGAAGCGCAGGGCTGGACCGTGACGCTGGCGTTCAAAGGACGCGCGACCGATCAGCGCACGGTGGCCGACTATCGCGCCTCGCTCGTGCGGCAGTTGATCGGCGAGATGATCAACCCGCGTCTCCGTGAGATCGCGCGGCGTCCCAACGCACCGTTTCTGGGCGCGGAAGCGGGTGTGGATACCTTCGGTCGCACACTGCAGTTGTTCGAAGTCGGCGCCGCCGTGCCCGAGAACGGTCTTGCCGCTGGACTCGAGGCCATCGTCATCGAAACGCGCCGCGTGCAGCAGCACGGATTCAGCGCCGCCGAACTCGATCGGGCGCGGCGATCGCTGCTGGCGGCCTACGAGCGCGCGCACAACGAGCGCGGCACCACAGAAAGTCAGAGTTATGCCGGCGAGTATGTCCGTCACTTTCTCGAAGCGGAGCCCATTCCCGGCATCGCGTTCGAGTATCAGGTGGCCTCGACCTATCTGCCTGGCGTGACCGTTGAAGAGGTGTCCGCGGCGGCTCGCGCGCTCGTCACCACCGAGAACCGCGTCGTCATGGCCGTGACGCCCGAAAAGCCGGGTGTGCCGGCGCCGACCGAAGAAAGCTTGAAGTCGGCAATGGCGCGTGCGGCTACGGTGCCGGTGGAGCCATGGGCTGATGCCACCGAGGGCCGGACGCTCGTCGAGGATCCGCCGGCGGCGGGCACGGTGACGGCGAAGCGCACGCTGGCTGATCTCGGCGTGACGGTGCTCACGCTGTCGAACGGCGTCGAGGTATGGCTGAAGCCGACCGACTTCAAGAATGATCAGATCATCTTCGGCGCCTATGCGCTCGGCGGAACGTCGCTGGCGAACGAAGCCGACTTCCACAGTGCCGAACTCGCCACGTCGCTCGTCGGCGTTGGTGGCGTCGGCGGGTTCAGTCCCGTCGATCTGCAGAAGATGCTGGCCGGCCGCATTGCCTCGGCCTCACCGCGGATCGGCACCTACACGCAGGAGATCGGTGGCGCCTCGACGCCGCGCGATATCGAGACGGCGCTGCAGTTGAACTACCTCGCTTTCACGGCGCCGAACTTCTCGACCGAAACGTTCGATCTGTTGAAGCGTCGTCTCGATGCCGCGCTCGCCAACCAGGCGCAGAACCCGCGCGCCGTGTTCGGCGAGAAGGTGAGCCTGGTCAACAGTTCGAATCACTACAGCGCGCGCATGTTGACGCCGGCCGACGTGCCGGGCCTGAAGCTCGATGCCATGCGACAGTTCTATGGCGCTCGCTTCGGCAACGCCGCGGACTTCACGTATTTCTTCGCCGGCGCGTTTTCGGTGGAGCAGTTGGAGCCGCTCGTCGCTCGCTGGATCGGCGGGCTGCCGTCGACGGGCAAGAAGTCAGCGAGCTTCCGCGACATGGGCGTGCGCTTCCCCGGGAAGGTCGTGCGCGAAGAGGTGCGCAAGGGCAAGGACCCGGCGAGCCAGACCGTGATCTCGTTCTTTGCCGATGCCGGCAACGACGAGTTCGAGATGCATCGGCTGCGCGCCGCCGCCAACGTGCTGAGCATCCGCCTGCGCGAGATTCTGCGCGAGGAACTCAGCGGCACGTACGGTGTGTCGGTCGGATACGAAACGAGTCTCCCGCTTCCGGGCTACGGCGCCGTCGTCGTGCAGTTCGGCAGTTCACCGGAGAACGTCGACACGTTGTCGAAGGCGGTGTTCGCCGAGGTCGAACGGCTCAAGACCGAGGGGCCGACGGCGGATGACGTGGCGAAGGTGAAGGAGATGGAGAAGCGCGACCTGGAAACCAACGCCCGGCAGAACAGCTACTGGCTCGGCTCGCTCCAGACCGTGCACATGTACGGTTGGGATCCGGCCGGCATCCTCCGCCGCCCGCAGCGCACCGACAGCCTGACGCCGGCGATCGTGCACGGCATGTTCAAGAAGTACTTCACCGATCGCTACACCGTGGTGACACTGAAGCCCGAAGCGTGAAGCATCCGGTAACGCGAAGGACACGAAGGCACGAAGGAACACACACGAAGGATTTCTTTCTGTTTCCAGTTGACAAGCGCGCCTTGTCTTTCTGAAAGAAGTTCTTCGTGTCGTGCTTCGTGTTTTCGTGCCCTTCGTGTTTCGTTGATCCGTTTGCTATAGTCGTCAGATCCAATGGCACAGCAGTACGTCTACGTCATGAAGGGGCTCGGGAAGACGTATCCTCCCGACCACACGGTGCTCCGTGATATCTGGTTGTCGTTTCTCCCCGGCGCGAAGATTGGTGTCCTTGGCCTGAACGGCGCGGGGAAGTCGACGCTGCTGAAAGTGATGGCCGGTGTAGAGACCAGCTTTGTCGGCGAGGCGTTTGCCGGCGAAGGCGTCTCCGTCGGCTACCTCGCGCAGGAGCCGCAGCTGAACCCGGCCAAGGACGTGAGGGGCAACGTCGAGGAAGGCGTCGCCGCCATCAAGGCGGTGCTCGAGCGCTACGACGAAGTGAACATGAAGCTGGGCGAGGATCTCTCTCCTGAAGAGATGGAGAAGGTGCTCGACGAGCAGTCGCGCCTGCAGGACAAGATCGACGCCACCAACGCCTGGGATCTGGACTCGCGTCTCGAACTGGCGATGGACGCGCTGCGCTGCCCGCCGCCCGACGCGGATGTGAGCACGCTGTCCGGCGGTGAACGGCGCCGCGTGGCGCTGTGCCGACTGCTGCTGCAGTCCCCTGATCTGCTGCTGCTCGACGAACCGACGAACCACCTCGACGCCGAATCCGTCGCCTGGCTCGAACGCTTCCTCAAGGACTACCCCGGCACCGTCGTCGCGGTGACGCACGATCGCTACTTCCTCGACAACGTCGCCGGCTGGATCCTCGAACTCGATCGCGGCCACGGCATCCCGTACGAAGGCAACTACACCGGCTGGCTGGAACAGAAGCAGGCGCGACTGGCACAGGAAGAAAAGGCCGAGAGCCGGCGACAGCGCACGCTGCAGCGCGAGCTGGACTGGATCCGCATGTCGCCGCGCGCGCGACAGGCCAAGGGCAAGGCGCGACTGAATGCGTACGAAGAGCTGCTCAGTCAGGACTCGGCGCAGAAAGTCGACAGCGTCGAGATCTACATCCCGCCCGGCCCGCGCCTGGGCGACATCGTCATCGAGGCGCGCAACCTGCGCAAGGCATTCGGCGACACCGTCCTCTTCGATGATCTCTCCTTCACCCTGCCGCGCGCCGGCATCGTCGGCGTGATCGGGCCCAACGGCGCCGGCAAGACGACGCTGTTCCGCATGATCGCGGGGCAGGAACAGCCCGACGCCGGCACGCTGCGCCTCGGCGAAACGGTGCAGCTGGGCTACGTCGATCAGAACCGCGACGCGCTCGAGGCCAACAAGAGCGTCTTCGACGAGATCACCGACGGCCTCGACGAACTGACCATGGGGCGCAAGACCGTGGTGTCGCGCGCGTACGTGTCGTGGTTCAACTTCAAGGGCGGCCAGCAGCAGCGCAAGGTCGGTACGCTGAGCGGTGGTGAACGCAACCGCGTCCACCTTGCCAAGCTGTTGCGGCGCGGTAGCAACCTGCTGCTCCTCGACGAACCGACCAACGATCTGGACGTCGACACCCTCCGCGCGCTCGAAGAAGCGCTGCTCAACTATCCCGGCTGCGTCGTGGTCATCAGCCACGACCGCTGGTTCCTCGATCGCATCGCCACGCACATCCTCGCCTTCGAGGGCGACAGCCAGGTGGTGTGGTATGAAGGCAACTATCAGGATTACGAAGCCGATCGCAAGCGTCGCCTCGGCGCCGCCGCCGATCAGCCACACAGGATCAAGTACAGGAAACTTACGCGTTAGCCGCGCAGGGCTTGGAGGGCTTGAAGGACTTGGAGGGCTTGAAGAGCTTCCGGCCCCAAGCCCCAAGCCGTCCAGGCCCCGAGAGATTGACCCCGAGCCCTTCAAGCCCCGAGCCTTTCAAGCCCCAAGCCCTCCAAGCCTCGAGCCGTTAGCCCCCAAGCCCTTTATGACCCCACCAGCCGCTCGCGCCGTGGCCAACGCGCTTGGCCAGCAGATTCAGCAGGAGTGGATGACCGCCGCGCGGGTGCTGGAGGCGATTCCGGAAGACAGGAAATCGTGGTCGCCGGATCCGCGCAGTCGCTCGGCGTGGGACCTGGCCGTGCACATCTGCCGCTCGGACGTGTGGTTCCTGAACGGGATCCTGGCCCGGGCGTTTGCGTCAGAGAAAGAAGAAGCGCCGGCGCCGACGGTGGCCGGTCTCGTCGAGTGGTATTCGCACGAGATGCCAAAGGCGTTGGAGCGCGTGCTGGCGATGCCGGACGAGGCACTCGCCGCCGACGTGGACTTCTTCGGAACTACGATGCCCAACGCGACGCTGCTGGTGTGGGTGGCGACGCATCATGCGCATCATCGCGGGCAACTGTCCACCTACCTGCGGCCGATGGGCGCGAAGGTGCCGAGCATCTACGGCGGCAGCGCCGACGAACCCTGGCCCGGGTAGCGGCGTGACGCGAGCGTGACACGCTTTCTTCAGCATGTCTCGTCGCTGGTCGCGACGTGCTCACGGACCGTGGGCCGCGCCCGCATGTTGATCCTCGCGATCCTGGCGGTCGCCGTGGTCGCCTGCGGATCGACCGCGCCCGACGTGGTGCTGCTGAATGGCCGTGTCTTCACCGCCGATCCGGAGCGCCCGTGGGCGGAAGCGTTGGCCATTCGTCGCGAGCGCATCGTCGCGGTCGGTACCACCGACGAGATCCGCGCGCTCGCCGACGAAGGCACGCAACAGCGCGACCTCGGTGGGCGCGTCACGATCCCTGGTTTCAACGACGCGCACGTGATGGATCCGGGCGGCGGCGTCGCCGACCTTCGCGCCTTCGGCCAACGCGCGGCCACGCTCGGTGTCACGTCGATGCAGTGGTTCGTCCCCAACCGCACGGTCATCGAGCTTCGGGTCGCGCTCGTCGAGGCGAACTTGCCGCAGCGCCTGCGTCTGTTCCGCATGCCGCGTCCAGGACCGAACGGCGAGACCATCGACAGCCGCCAGCATCTGCCGCCGCAGCCGACGCTGCGCATCGACATTCGCGGGATGGGCTTCCGTCTCGCCGCCGCAGACGAGGCGCGCATTCGCCAGGCGGTGGGCTGGGCGTTCGGCACCGAAGATCTGCTGGCGCTCGAGCCCCTCGACGCGCAGGCGCAGACGATCTACATCGACGCCACGGACGAGACCGGTGTGCCCGACGTGTGGCAGCGCAAGCGCCCGCGGTTGGAGCAGGCCTCGACAGATGCGATTGCACGCATACCCGACCTGGTCGAACGCGGCTTCGTCGTCGTGCAGCGGCCTCGCGATAGCGCGCCGCTGGCGTCATTCGCGCGTGCGGGCGTGACGCTCGCGCTGGGCTCCGATACCGGTGTCGACGTGTTCAGCGTGCTGGCCTGGGCGACGTCTCCCGAACGTGGCGCCGAGCGTCTCACCATGGACGCGGCCGTGCGCGCTTTCACGCGCGCCGCGGCGGTGGCCGAGTTCAGTGATCGAGACAAAGGGTTCTTCGCGCCCGGCGCACGAGCGGATATCGCCGTGCTGTCGCACGACATCTTCGATGGCGCGCCGTTCGAGCCCGCGAACGTGCGCAGCGTCCTTACGCTGATTGGCGGGCAGGTGGTGCACGATGTTCCCTGATCTCCGCGCGTTTCTTCACGACCTCCGCCGCGACCACGACCTCATCGAGGTCACCGCGCCGGTCGATGCCGATCAGGAAGTGGC
>JADZCY010000279.1 GCA_020851325.1 Acidobacteriota bacterium
CGGCCGCCTTTCGCACCGAGTAAGCCATGGCACAGTACGAAGACAAAGTCCTGCACGAGCTCGACGGCATCAAGGAGTACGACAACCCGATGCCGGGGTGGCTGATGGCCATCTGGTGGGGCTCGCTCATCTTCTCCGCCGGCTACCTGATGTTCTACGCCCTCTCGTTCGGCGAGGGGACGATGGAGGCCGAGTATCGCCAGCAGACCGCCAGCGACGTCGCCGCCGTGCAGGCGTATTTCGACGCCAACCCGCTGGTGCCGCCCAAGGCGATGGAACTGTTGTCCGGCGCGCGCGACAGCGCCGTGCTCGATGTCGGCGCCGCCCGGTTCACGCGCTCGTGCGCGCCCTGCCACGGCGAGCAGGCCCAGGGGCTGATCGGTCCGAACCTCACCGACGATCGCTGGCTGCATGGCGGCTCGGTCGAGCAGGTGTTCCAATCGGTCGCCAAGGGATGGCCGGCGAAGGGCATGCCGCCCTGGGGTCGCGCGGTCGCCCCGGAGGAACTGGCCGCACTCGTCTCGTACATCCGCAGCGTGCAGGGCACGCAGCCGCCCAACCCGCGTCCCGCCGAGGGAGATCCCGTTGCGCCGGAGGCGCTCCCCGAGCGGTAAACCATGGCGTCCCCCTCTTCATCCAAGGCTGTCGTCCAGTCGTCCGGTGGCGACGGGCACCACGAACGTCTGTTCGAGGTCGCGCCGGCCGAGGAACTGCTCTACAGCCTGTCGGCCGACGGCAAGCGCCGCTTCATGCACCCGGTGGTCCGCAAGGGCCACTACTGGGCCATCCGGCGGCGCATCGCCTATGCGTTGATGGTGCTGTTCGTCGCGCTGCCGCTGATTCCGGTGGGCGATCACGCGGCGGTGCTGCTCGACATCGCGACGTGGCGCTTCCATCTCTTCGGCACCACCTTCCACCCGACCGACAACCTGCTGCTGGCGGCCCTGGGCTTCGGCGTCGTGGTCACGGTCTTCTTCGTCGGCTCGACGTTCGGGCGCGTGTGGTGCGGCTTCGGCTGTCCGCAGACGGTGTACCTCGAGTTCCTGTTCCGTCCGGTCGAGGCGTGGATCGAAGGCGGGCCGACCAATCAGCGTCGGCTCAACAAGGCGCCGTGGAACGCGGAAAAGATCCGTATCAAGGCCACCAAGTGGATCGTGTTCACGGCCATCGCGCTGCTGATGGCCGCCACCTTCGTCGCCTACTTCACCGGCTGGTCGGCGCTGGCGCCGGGTCTGCTGAACAACCCGGGCCAGTGGAAGGGCTCGATGTTCACCATCGCGTTCGTCACCGCGATGATCGTCTTCGACTTCGGCTGGTTCCGCGATCAGATGTGCACGATCGCGTGTCCGTACGGCCGGCTGCAGAACGTGCTGTCGGACAAGGACACGCGGCTGGTCGCCTACGACGTCGGCCGCGGCGAACCGCGAACGCGCGCGCGCGTCCAGTTGCCGGGCGCCGGCGACTGCATCGACTGCGGCGCCTGCGTCAGCGCGTGCCCCACCGGCGTCGACATCCGGCGCGGCCTGCAGGTCGAATGCATCGGCACCGCCCAGTGCGTCGACGCCTGTGACGACGTCATGCGCAAGCTCGGACGTCCAACCGGCTTGATCAAGTTCACCTCGGAGCGCGAGCAGCAGGGCGGGACGCGGCATCTGTGGCGGCCGCGCAACCTCGTCTACCTGGTGCTGATGCTCACCGCCTGGGGCACGCTCGGCGCGCTGGTGCTCACGCGTGCCGATGCGCTGGTCGAAGTCGTGCGCGGCGGCCGCGAGCCGTACCGGCTGCTCACCTCGGGCGAGGTCGCCAATCAGCAGCGCCTGCGCATCACCAATCAGCGCGATGTGACGCAGCAGTTCACCGTCACCGTCATCGACCCGCCGGAGCTGTCACTCGTCGTCAGCGAATCGCCGATCGTCGTCGGGCCCGAGGCCGTCGTGACCGTCAACCTCGTCACCACCGTGCCCCGCCATCTGTTCGTCGACGGCCAGGCCACGGCGCGCTACCTCGTCACCTCGGATCAGGGCTACCGCGAAGAAATCGAGTTCCTGCTGCTCGGACCATACGGAACGGGAGGGAACACGCCATGAAGAAGCTGTTCCGCCTGGTGTCGGAGTACCGCTGGCCGATCTACATCGGCGGTCACCTGACGATGTCGGTGGTCGCCTGCGGCGTGCTGGTGTGGGTGGCGACACGGCCTGATGTGCCGCGGCCGATCGAGGGCTATTACGAAGCGGCGCGGACGTGGGATGTGGACGAGGCCGTGCAGGCAGCCAGTCGCGATCTGGGCTGGGACGTCCGCTACGAGTTGCCGGACGGCATCCCCCACTACCCCGGCATGCCGCGTCCGGTGGACATCACCGTGCGGGACCGCAGCGGTGATCCGGTGTCCGGACTGACGGGCCGACTGCTGGCCATCCGCCCGTCCGACGCTCGACTCAACCAGCGCGGCGAACTCGTCGCCGTGCCGGCTGCCGCCGGCGTCTACCGCACGCTCGTGCGTCTCGACGAACCTGGCGCCTGGGAACTGCGGCTCGATACCCACCAGGGTGCAATGCGCTTCGTCCACGCCGCCCGCTTCACCGTACCGGCCGACACGTCCGCCATGCGGAGGGACGGGAGGCCATGAGCGCGAGCGTTCCACGTTCGGTCCGCGGCTCGACGGCCTGCGCCCATTGCGGCCTCGCCGTTCCCGCCGGCCTCATGCGTGCTGGCGACGAGTCGCAGTTCTGCTGCTCCGGCTGCCGTCAGGTGTACTCGCTGGTCCACGAGTGGGGATTCAACCAGTACTACCAGTTGATCGAGCGACAGCGTGGCGCGCTCGAGCCAGCCCGCGTGTCCGGCCGCAGCTTCGACGACTTCGACGATGCCGCGTTGCAGGCGTCGGCGAGCGAGGCGGTTGCCGGCGGACGCTTCCGCACGCGGTTGTATCTGGAAGGCGTGCACTGCGCCGCCTGCGTGTGGCTGGTCGAGAAGCTGCCGTCCGTGCTTGCCGGCGTCGACGAGGTGCGGCTCAATTACGGCAACGCCGTCGCCGAGGTCACCTGGCGTCCGGACCACACGCGGCTATCGGCGGTCGCCCGCGCCCTCGATCGCCTCGGCTACACGCCGCATGTCCACCAGGCTTCGCGGCTGCAGGATGCGCGCCGCGCCGAGGACCGCGCCAGCCTCGCCCGTCTCGGCGTCGCCACCGCCTGCGCCATGAACCTGATGTTCATGTCGGGGGCGCTCTACGCCGGCGAGTACCAGGGGATGGCCACCCGCTTCGAGGTGTTCTTCCGCTGGTTCTCGCTGGTCGTCGCCGCGCCGGTGTTCCTCTATTCCGCGCGGCCGTTCTTCCAGACGGCGATCGCCGGCCTGCGGACCGGCCTGATTCACATCGACCTGCCGATTGCCGTCGCGATTGCGATCGCCGGCGCCGCCAGCGCGTGGAACGTCATCGTCGGCCACGGCCATCTCTGGTTCGATTCGCTGGCGATGCTGATTGCGGCGCTCCTGGCCGCGCGGCAACTGCAGCGCGGCGCCCAGCGCGCGGCGCTCGAACGCGCCGACAGCCTGCGCGGCGTGGCGTTTCTGGAATTCGCGCGGCGGCTCGATGGCGACGGCGCCAATACCGCGGTCGCCGAAGTGCCGCTGACGGCCCTGGCGCAGGGCGACCGTGTCGAAGTCCGGAGCGGCGAGCTGATCCCGGTCGACGGGCTCGTGCTCACCGGCCGCTCGATGCTGAACAACGCCGTCCTCACCGGCGAGGCGGTGCCGTGTCCCGTCGAACCCGGCGACGCCGTGCACGCCGGCGCCACCAACCTGGGCGCCCGGCTCATCGTCCGCGTCGAGGCGGCGGGCGCACGCACACGCGTCGGTGCTCTGCTCGCCATCGTCCAGGAGGCGCTGTCGCGCAAGCCGGCGATGCTGCACGTCACCGACGTGCTGGCGCGCCGCTTCGTGGTGACGCTGCTGCTGGCAGCCACCGCGACGCTGGGCCTCGGCTGGTGGTGGCTCGGACCCGAAGTCGCGTTCACGCGCGTCGTCGCCCTGCTTGTCGTGTCGTGCCCGTGCGCGCTTGGCCTGTCGGTGCCGCTCGCGCTGTCGGTGACGCTGATGCGCGCGGCGCGAGCCGGGATCTTCGTGAAGAACCCCGATGCGCTGGAACGCCTCCGCCGCGTCGAGACGGTGCTGCTCGACAAGACCGGCACGCTCACCGAAGGCCGGGCCACGGTGGTCCGCTGGCACGGCGGCGAGCGCACGCTGCAACTGGCGCGGGCGCTCGAAGCGGAGTCGTCGCACGGCGTGGCGCGAGCGTTTCAGCAGACCGACACGCGCGGCCTGCACCTCGTGCCGATGATCGCCGAGGTGGTGGAGGAACCTGGACGCGGCATCCGCGGCCGGCTCGACGGCCACGACGTGCGTGTCGGCACGCGCGCGTTCGCGGTGGCGGATGGCGCAACGATGTCGCCGCCGCTGGCCACCGCCGCTGCCGAGATGCTGGCCGCCGGGTTGAGTCCGGTGTTCGTCGCGATCGACGGACGCCCGGCCGGCGTCGCCGGCATCGGCGATCGTCTGCGGCCCGATGCGCAGCGCACCGTCGCCGCCCTGCAGGCTCTCGGCGTGCGCGTGCGGATCCTCTCCGGAGATCACGGCGCGATCGTCGCCCGCACGGGCGCCGAGTTGGGGCTGCCGCCTGCCGACGTGCACGGCGATCTCACGCCCGAACAGAAGCGCGACTTCGTCGCCGACCTCGTCGCGCATCGCAGCGGCGGCGGCGCCATCGTGATGGTTGGCGACGGCGTCAACGACGCCGCGGCGCTGGCCCTCGCCGACGTCGGTGTTGCCGTCGATGGCGGCATGGGCGCGACCATCGTCGCCGCCGACATCGTGCTGACACGCGAAGGCGTGCGGCCGGTGCTCGCCATCCTCGACGGCGCGCGTCGCCTGCGCGGCGTGGTGCGCCGCAACATCGGCTTCTCGCTCGTCTACAACGTCGTCGCGTCGTCACTGGCGGTGTTCGGACTGATCGGGCCGCTGGCCGCGGCCGTGCTGATGCCGCTGTCGTCGCTCGCCGTTGTCCTCTCCTCGACGTTCACGCGCACATTCGCGCGGGAGGCCTGACGTGGAAACGATCTTCGTCCTGCTTCCACTGGCGCTCCTGATCGCGGCCATCGCCGTGGCCTTCTTCATCTGGGCGGCGATGACCGGCCAGTTCGACGACCTGGAGACACCAGCACTTCGCATGCTGTTCGACGATGACGCGCCGGCAACGGCGCGCCGGGACGCGGCAGCAGGCACTACCAGCAAGGGAGTTCACGAATGACCGGCAGGAGATCCCCGGTGCGCCTGATTGCGCTTGTGCTCGCAGCAGTTGCGGCCGGGTCACTCGCCTACGCGTTCAGCAACGTGCGGAAAGGCTACGAGCCGCGCCAGCCGATTGCGTTCTCGCATCGCCGCATGGCCGGGCCGCCGGTGATGCAGGTGAACGCGCAGGGGCAGGAGGTCAACGTCGGCGGCTTCGGCATCGCCTGCGTCTACTGCCACACCATGCCCTACAAGGGCCGGCACTCGACGCTGCCGTCGACGGCGGTCTGCATGAACTGCCACTCCAACGTCGGCCTCGACAAGGAGTGGGTGCTGAAGATGAAGGACTACTGGGATCGCGGCGAGCCGATTCCGTGGGTGAAGGTGCACGACCTGGCCGACTTCGTCTATTTCGACCACTCGGCCCACCTCAACGCGAAGGATGCGTCGGGCCATCCGAAGCTGCCGGTGACCGACGAGGCGGGCCAGCCGATGCCGGCCTGCCAGACCTGTCACGGCAAGGTCCAGGAGATGGAGATCGTCTCGGTGCAGCAGAACTTCAACATGCAGTGGTGCCTCGACTGCCACCGCAAGCCGGAGATGCAGGCGCCGACCGACTGCATCACCTGCCACCGGTAAGGGAACTGTATGAGCGCACACGACACGATCACCAGAGGCGATGCGATCGGCATCGACCGGCGGGAGTTCTTCCGCCTGTCCAGCGCCGTGGCCGCGGCCCGCGCGCTGGCCAGCACCGCCTGCCAGGTGCCGCCCGAAGCATCGATTCCGTTTCACGACATGCCGGAATCGCTCGTCGACGGCATGGGCCGGGCGCGTTACTTCCACACCGTGCTCGACGGCACGCCGATCCGCGTGCGCACACGCGAGGGCCGGCCGATTCTGGTCACGCCGGTGGCCGACGATGCGAGTGGACGTGGCCTGACCGCGCGGCATCACGCGGCGTTGATGGATCTCTACGATCCGGATCGCGCGCGCGGACCGCTCTCCGTTCGCCGGCAGAGTTCCACCGCGGTGCCGATGACATGGACCGCGGTTGGACGCGAGGTCGTCGACCGCGTGAAGGCCGCGGGTAGCAAAGCGGTGCTGCTCACCGGACCCGTCGACAGCCCGGCGCTCGCGTCCGCGATCACCTCGCTGACGACGCAGAGCGGGTTGCGGCATGTGGTGTGGTCGCCACTTGGGAGCAGCGCGGCCGCGGAGGCATGGACGCGCGCCTTTGGTGATGCCGCACTCGCCCGCCCGCGCCTGGGCACCGCCGATCTCATCGTCGGCCTGGGCGCGGAGTTCCTCGATCGACCGGCGGACGGGATGGAACGCGACTTCGCGTCACGGCGCGTCCCGAACGGCAGCGCGGGTCGCGCGATGAGCCGCTTCGTGCAACTGGAAGGACGCCTGACGCTGACCGGCGCGAACGCCGACCAGCGCATCCGTGTCCGCGATACGCACCTCGCGGCGATCGGCGCGGCGCTGGCGCACGAGTTGATCGTCGTCCGCGGCATCGGCCCGCTGGCGGGGAACGCCGAAGTCGCACAGGCGCTGGCGCCGTACGCGACGGCCACGGGGATCGACCAGGCGGTGCTGATGCGGCTCGCTGGCGAGTTGGCAGCGGCCAGGGGCCGCGCGCTCGTGATGGCCGGCGGCGCCGCCAGCACCTCGGGAGCGGGATCGGCCATCGAACTCGCCGCGCTCCTGCTCAACTACACGCTCGGCGCCTTCGAGGCCGGGCTGTTCGACGAGGCCGCGGCCTCGCCGGTGGTTCCCGACACCGGTGCGGCGCTGGCGGCACTCGCCGACGAGATGCGCGCGGGCGGCGTCGACGTGCTGATCGTCGCCGGCGCGAATCCGGTGTACGACGCCCCGGGCGCGACGGCGTTCGCCGACGCGATGGCCAAGGTGACGTTTGTCGTCTCGCTCAACGATCGCCTCGACGAAACCAGCGTGCTCGCGGATGTGATGGCCCCGGCCAGTCACCCGTTCGAGAGCTGGAGTGACGCGACGCTGCCGGGCGGACGCCTCGCCGTGCAGCAGCCGGTGATTCAGCCGCTCTTCGACACGCAAGGGATCCTCGACGTCCTGCTCGACTGGGCTGCGGCACTCGGCGACAACGCGGCGCGTCTTGCCGTGCAGGCAGCCACCGCACCGCCGCCCGCGCCGGCACCGGCATCGGCGGAGCGCGCGCCGAGCACGAGCGTGGCCTTCCACTTCCTGCGCACGGCGTGGGCAGGCCGCATGGGCCTCGACGCCACGACGCCGGTGTTCGCGGACGCGTGGAACGACGTGCTCCGGAAGGGCATGTGGCAGGGACCGGCGCCAACGCCGGCGGTCCGCACGTTCCAGTCGGCGGCGCTCTCGCTGCTGCCCGCCGGGCTGTCGTCGACCGCCAACTCGATCGAACTGCAGCTCTATCCGCACCTGGCGCTCGCCGATGGGCGCGCCGGCAACAACGGCTGGCTGCACGAACTGCCCGATCCGATCACCCGCCTCACCTGGGGTGGCGCGCTCTCGATCGCGCCGCGGCGCTTCGACGAGATGGGTCTCGAGAACGGCGACCTCATTGAAGTCGACGCCGGCCATGCAAAGGTCGTCGCGCCCGCCTACCGCCACGCCGGCATGCATCACGATCAGGTGGCGCTGCCGCTCGGCCTCGGCCGCACCGGTTGCGGCGCCATCGGCAACGGCATCGGACCGAACGCGTTTGCCCTGCGCCGGCTTGCCGATCGCCGGCTCGTGGCTGCCGGCCTGCCGGTCACGCTTCGCAAAGTCGGCGGTCGCGAAACGCTTGCGGTCGCGCAAGGCTCGGACGTCATCGATCGCGCGCGGCGGCCGATCGTGCCGACGACGACCCTCACCGCCTACGAGGCCAATCCGGCGGCCGGCACCGAGCAGACCGAAGGCGGCGCCTCGGCGTGGCCGGAGCACGAATACCCCAACACGCGCTGGGGCATGTCGATCGATCTCACCAAGTGCATCGGTTGCAGCAAGTGCGTGATTGGCTGCCAGGCCGAGAACAACATTCCGGTCGTCGGCCCCGAGGGCATCATCCGCGGTCGCGAGATGTCGTGGATGCGCATCGACCGCTACTACGACGCGCCGTCGCGCGACGGCGGCTGGGACGCCGAGGTGTGGGACGGACCGCTCGACGTCGTGGAGGAACCGCAGACGCTCTTCGAGCCGATGCTCTGTCAGCACTGCGAGAACGCGCCCTGCGAAACGGTGTGCCCGTTCTCGGCGACGATGCACAGCGCCGACGGCTTGAACCAGCAGGTCTACAACCGCTGCGTCGGCACGCGGTACTGCGCGAACAACTGTCCGTTCAAGGTGCGCCGCTTCAACTACTGGGAGCTCAGCGAGCGGCAGAACAGTTCGTTCTTCCGCTGGCTCGTCCCGGCCATTGCGAAGAACGCCGAGCTCAACACGCGCGAACCGATGCCGATGAAGAACAACCCGGAAGTCACGGTGCGCAGCCGCGGCGTCATGGAGAAGTGTTCGTTCTGCGTCCAGCGCATCAGCGCCGCGCGGGCGGAAGCGGCGCGCAACGGCGGCGACAAGAACGCGCTGCCCGACGGCGCCGTCGTGCCGGCGTGCATGGAAGCCTGTCCGACCAACGCCATCACGTTCGGCAATCTCAACGCGCCGGACTCGCGGGTCGCCAGACAGGCGGCCGATCCCCGTGCGATGCGGCTGCTCGACGCGGTCGGCGTCAAGCCCTCCATCTCCTACCTGACGAAGGTGCGCAATGACAAGGCCTGAGGTGAGTCCGTACGCCACCGTCATGGATGACGGCCAACTGACCGGCCGGGCGATCGTCGTACCGGGCGCCGGCCCGTATGGCGGCGATCTCGAAGTGGCCGAACCGCTGGTCACCGGCAACAAGCGCTGGACGGATGTCGATCACGACATCTGCACGCCGGCGGAACAGTTCCCGACCCGGCGCTGGTGGCTGGCCTTCGGCGTGTCGGTGTCGCTGCTGGCGGTGCTGGTCTTCTCGCTGATCACGCTGCTCTACGCCGGCATGGGCATCGTCGGCGTGAACTCGCCGGTCGGCTGGGGCTCGTTCATCATCAACTTCGTCTTCTGGATCGGCATCGGCCACGCCGGCACGCTGATCTCGGCGGTGCTCTACCTGTTCCGGCAGCAGTGGCGCACCGGCATCAATCGCGCCGCCGAAGCGATGACGCTCTTCGCCGTCGTCTGCGCCGCGATCTATCCGATCATCCACCTCGGGCGGCCGTGGTTCGCCTACTGGCTGATGCCGTATCCGAACGCGCGCGGGCCGCTGTGGATCAACTTCAACTCGGCGTTGGCCTGGGACATCTTCGCAATCTCCACCTACGGCACCGTGTCGTTGGTGTTCTGGTATCTCGGCCTGCTACCTGATCTCGCCACCGTGCGCGATCGCGCCACGCACCCGTGGCGGCGCCGCCTCTACAACGCGATGAGTTTCGGCTGGACCGGATCGCAGCGCGCGTGGCGGCACTACGAGTCGGCCTACATGGTGCTGGCCGCCCTGGCAACGCCGCTCGTCTTTTCCGTGCACACGATCGTGTCGTTCGACTTCGCCACCTCGGTGATGCCCGGCTGGCACACGACGATCTTCCCGCCCTACTTCGTCATCGGCGCCATCTTCTCGGGCTTCGCCATGGTCATCACGCTGATGACCTTCATGCGCGGCTACTTCGGGATGACGAACTACATCACCCTGAACCACATGGAGAACATGGCGAAGATCCTGATGCTCACCGGCATGCTGGTGGGCTTCGCCTACTCCACCGAGTTCTTCATGGCCTGGTACTCGGGCAACGAGTGGGAAGGGTTCGTGTTCAGGAACCGCGCCTTCGGTCCGTACTGGTGGGCCTACGCGATCATGTTCACCTGCAACGCCATCGTGCCGCAGGTGTTCTGGGCCAAGTCGATGCGGCGCAACACCTGGGTGCTGTTCGCCGTGTCCATCCTGGTCAACGTCGGCATGTGGTTCGAGCGCTACGTCATCGTCGTGACGTCGCTGCACCGCGATTACCTGCCGTCGTCGTGGGGCATGTATTCGCTGACGTTCTGGGACCTGGCCATTCTGGTTGGCACCTTCGGGTTGTTCTTCACGCTCTTCCTGCTGTTCGTCCGGCTGCTGCCGGTCGTCGCCATCTCCGAGGTGAAGGGCGTGATGGATCCACAGGTGGCCCATGGCGGGCCGCGGCGTGACGCGATACCGACCGCCGTGCTGCAGGAGGTATGACCATGATGCCAACCTCGACTCGTGGCGTGCTCGGCGCCTTCTACCTGCCCGACGAAGCCAAAGCGGCGGCGGCGAAGGTGCGCGCCGCCGGATGGACGCATTTCGACATGCTGACACCCTTCCCCGTGCACGGCATGGAAGAGGCCATGGGACAGGAGCGCTCGTGGGTGCCGTGGGCCACCGCTGGCCTGGCGCTGACCGGCGTGCTGTTCGCGCAGGCGCTGCAGAACTACGTGATGGTTTACGACTGGCCGATGAACTTCGGCGGCAAGCCGCACGCCGCGTGGCCGGCGTTCGTGCCGGTGACCTTCGAGTTGATGGTGCTCTTCGCCGCGGTTGGCAGCGCCATCATCGCCGTTGTCGCCGGAAAGAAGGACACGGTGCCGCAGCCGCCGCCGATGCTGGTGAAGACCGGCGCCACCGGTGATCGTTTCGTGCTGTGGATCTCGGCCACCGACCCGCAGTGGCGCGCCGAGGCCGCCGAGCGGTTCGTGCGCGACCTTGGCGCCGACGATGTCCGGCTGGTGAACGTGGATGGAGGCCGCGATGCGTAACCGGGTAACGAGAACCCTCTCCGGCGCGGTGCTGATCGCCGCCGTGAGCGTGGGGCTGGCCGGCTGCGACGTCGGGCTGCCCGCGGGGCGCGCGCCGCACCGCGAAGGCAACCGGCTCGACATGATCGACCAGCCGAAGCCCAAGCCGCAGCGCGGCGACCTGTTCGGCAGGCGAGCCACCGGCGGGTTCGAACCGCCGGTTGGTGCGGTCGCGATCGACGAGCAGCCGTATCGATTCACGCAGGCGGAGGCCGCGCAGGCTGGCGCCGAACTGATCAATCCCCTGCCGGACACGACCGATGTCGTCGCGCACGGCCGCTTCGTCTGGGACAACGTCTGCATCACCTGCCACGGGCCGGTCGGCGCCGGCGATGGACACCTGACCTCGCTGTTTCCGAAGCCGCCCAGCCTGATGACGCAGAAGGTGCGCGACTGGCCCGATGGCGAGCTGTTCCATCGACCGATGCGCGGCCAGGGCTCGATGCCGAGCCATGCGCGTCAGATCGACGCCCGCGATGCCTGGTCGGTTGTGCGCTACATCCGCCACCTGCAGGCCGAGCAGCCGGTGGCGCCGCCGCCGCCGACGCCAGGAGTTACGCAATGAGCGCCGCACATTCTCATTCCCTGCCGCACGCCCCGGAACGACTTGCCTTGCCGGCGTCGCTGCGGGCGGCGTCCGGCCTGATGGTGATCGCCGGCGTCCTCGGGCTCGGCTGGGCCTTCCTGCAAGGCGACGCCGCGCTGGCCTGGAGCACGTATCTGATCGGCGCCTTCTTCGCCCTCGGGCTCGGCGTCTTCGGTCTGGCCTGGATCGCCATGCTGCACCTGACCGGTGGCGCGTGGTCGGTGACGATGCGCCGCGTGCCTGAAGCGATGACGGCGTGGATCGTGCCGGGCGGCGTGCTCGCGATGTTCGTCACGCTCGGCGCGCACACCCTGTATCACTGGTCCGATGCCACCACGGTGGCCGGCGACGAACTGCTGTCGCACAAGGCGCCGTTCCTCAACCTGACGATGTTCGTGGTGCTCGGCGTCATCAGCGTGGTGCTGTGGGCGGCGTTCACCGCCATCATCGTCGGCGCGTCGCGGCGCCAGGATCGCGAGGGCGGCATTGCCGCCACGCGCTCGAGCCGCGCGATGTCGGCGCTGTTCATGGTCTTCTTCGCGATCACCTTCAGCATCGTCAGCTTCTACTTCCTGATGTCGCTCGACGCGCACTGGTTCTCGACGATGTTCGCGGTGCTGGTGTTCACCGACGTCATGCAGACGGGCACCGCGTTCGTCGCGTTGATGGTGGCGCTGCTCGTCAGCGCCGGCATGCTCGAAGGGTTCGTCACCGAGCATCACCTGCACAGCCTCGGCAAGATGCTGTTCGCGTGGACGGGCTTCTGGGCCTACATCTACTTCTGTCAGTTCATGCTGATCTGGTACGCCAACATCCCGGAGGAAACGGCGTACTTCCTCAAGCGCGCCGAGAACGGCTGGCTGCCGTATCTGCTGGTGTTGCCGCTGCTGAAGTTCGTCGTGCCGTTCATGGCGATGCTGCCGCGCGATGCCAAGCGGCTTCCCGGTCGGCTGATCCCGGTAGCGCTGCTGGTGCTGTTCGCGCAGTTCTGGGAGCTGTTCCTGATGGTCGCGCCGGCGGTCGGCCACGGAGAGACGATGGCGCACGGGCATCTGCCGATCGTCGAACTGGCGGGCACGCTGGGGTTCCTCGGCCTGTTCACGCTGGTCTTCGGCTGGGCGCTGGCGCGGCACGACGCGGTGCCGCTGAAGGATCCCGCGCTCGCCGAGTGCCTCGCGTATCACTCGTGATTCCACGATTCACTGGCGTTGAGAATCCACCTGCTACCTGCTATCTGCTTCCTGCTTTCTACTGACTGAGCTGAAGGTCCCCCAATGACGGAACACGCCCACGGCGTCGGCCTGATCGCCTCCAGCGGTCCGCTGGATCTGCTGGCGTTCCTGTCGCTGGGACTGCTCGGCAGCGCTGCTCACTGCGTCGGCATGTGCGCGCCGTTCGCGATGCTGGTGTCGCGCCGCTACGGCGTGCCGCTGGGGCAGCACGCGCCGCTCGTGGCGCAACTGTGGTACTCGGCCGGTCGCCTGACCACCTACGCCACGCTCGGCGTCATTGCCGGCGGCCTGGGCGGACTCGTGCAGTTGGCCGGCGCCACTGTCGGACTGCAGCGTGCCGCGGCGCTCCTGGCCGGCGCGGTGCTGGTGGTGTGGGGCGTGACGAGCCTGTTCCCCGGCCTGGCCGTCGCCGCCGCGGGCAGCAGCCGCGTTTCGCGCGTCGTGTCGCACCTGCACCGGCGGATGCCGGCGCACCCGCTGACGATGGGCCTCATGCTCGGACTGTTGCCGTGCGGCCTGCTCTACACCGCACTCGTCGCGGCGATCACTACCGGCAGCGCCCTCGCCGGCGGCGCGGCGATGGCGGTCTTCGGTCTTGGCACCGTCCCGGCGCTGATGGGCGTCTCGCTCGCCGACACGCTCCTGCTCCGCCGCCGCCCCGCCCTCAACCGAATCGCACAGCTCTTCGTCCTGGCCATGGGTTTCTGGTACTTGTGGCGGGGCCTGGTTCCGCCGCCTCATTGAGGCCACGGATGGCGCAGAGCAGGAAAACGCCCCGTGGCGCACCCCCGTGCAGCACCCCCGTGCCGCACCCCCGTGCAGCACCTCCGTGCCGCACCCCCGTGCCGCCACCTTCGTGGCGCACTTTCGTGCCGCACCCGCGTTAAACTGGCCGCTTCAAGGAAGGCTTCCATGCGATTGACCCTCCGTTCCCTCGCCCTGCTGCTCCTTTCGCTCACGCTGGCCGTCGAGACGCCGCGCGCCCAGGCCACCGCGACCGCACCCCGGCCGGCCGCCGCCCTGAAGGTGACCTCGCCGGAGCAGTTCTTCGGCCACCCCATCGGCGCCGACTTCGTGCTGCCGAACTACACGAAGTTCACCGAGTACGTGCGCAAGCTCGACACCGAGTCCGATCGCATGGTCGTGCAGAGCATCGGCAAGACCGCCGAAGGCCGCGATCAGCTGATGGCGATCATCACGGCGCCCGAGAACTTCAAGCGCCTCGACCGCTATCGCGAGATCGCGCGCCGCTTGTCGAGGGCCGAGAACCTCACCGACGACTCGGCGCGGGCGCTGGCCATCGAAGGCAAGGCCGTGGTGTGGATCGACGGCGGCCTGCACGCCACCGAAGTGCTCGGCGCGCAGCAGTTGACCGAAACGATCTATCAGTTCGTCAGCCGGACCGACGAGGAAACGACGCGCATCCTCCGCGACGTGATCATCCTTGCCGCGCACGCCAATCCCGACGGCATGGAACTGGTGTCCGACTGGTACATGCGCAACACCGATCCGAAGACGCGCAGCACCGGCAACCTGCCGCGGCTCTACCAGAAGTACGTCGGCCACGACAACAACCGCGACTTCTACATGATGAACCAGCCGGAGTCGGTGAACATCAACCGGCAGCTCTATCGCGAGTGGTTCCCGCAGATCGTCTACAACCACCACCAGACGGGCCCGACCGGCACGGTGATGTTCTCACCGCCCTTCCGCGATCCGTTCAACTACGTCTACGACCCGCTCGTCATCAACACGCTCGATCAGGTCGGCGCCGCCATGCACGCGCGCTTCGACGCCGAAGGCAAGCCCGGCGTCACCACGCGCTCGGGCGCCAACTACTCGACGTGGTGGAACGGCGGCCTGCGGACGATGCCGTATTTCCACAACCAGGTGGGCCTGCTCACCGAGACGATTGGCAACCCGACGCCGGAACGCATCGAGTTCGTGCCGGATCGTCTGCTGGCGCGCGGCGATCTGCCGGCGCCGATCGCGCCGCAGGTGTGGCACTTCCGCCAGTCGGTGGACTACTCGATCACCGCCAACTACGCGGTGCTCGACTTCGCGCAGCGCTATCGCGAAACGCTGCTCTACAACACCTATGTGATGGGGCGGAACTCCATCAAGAAGGGCAGCACCGACTCCTGGACGATGTATCCGCGCCACATCGCCGACGTGAAAACGGAAATCGCGCGGACGATGAAGACCGAGTCGACGGATCCGCGAACGCAGATCGGCGGGCGGGCGACGCCGGTGCCGGCGCAGTACTACGACCTGCTGCGCAAGCCCGAGTGGCGCGACGCGCGCGCCTATGTCATCCCGGCCGACAAGGGCGACTTCCTCACCGGCACCAAGTTCGTCAACATCATGATCAAGTCGGGCCTCACGGTGCACCGCGCCACCGGACCGCTCACGGTGGCCGGCAAGACGTATCCGGCCGGCTCGTTCGTGCTCAAGGCGGCGCAGGCATATCGTCCGCACCTGCTCGACATGTTCGAACCGCAGGATCACCCGAACGACACGCAGTTCCCCGGCGGTCCGCCGATTCCGCCGTACGACAACGCCGGCTGGACGCTCGCCTATCAGATGGGCATCACGTTCGATCGCCTGCTCGAAGACGTCAACGGTCCGCTCGAAGTCGTGCCCGACATCGTCAAACCGACGCCGGGACAGGTGACGAGCGCCACCGGCGCGGTGGGCTTCACCGTGCCGCACCGGTTGAACGACGCGTTCACCGCCGTCAACCGGCTGCTGAAGGCGGGTGAAGACGTGTTCTTCGTCGGCGATCGCTCGTGGCAGAGCACCGACGGCACCGGCGTCATCTTCGTCGCCGCGAAGGCGTCGACGCTGCCGCTGCTGCAGAAGGCCGCCACCGATCTCGGCGTGTCGTTCACCGGCGTGACGACGCGGCCGCAGGGCACGCTCTACAAGCTGGCGGCGCCGCGCGTGGCGCTGTGGGATCAGTACGGCGGATCGATGCCGTCGGGCCACGTGCGCTGGCTGCTCGAGCAGTTCGAGTTCCCATTCGAGGTGGTGTATCCACAAACGCTCGACGCCGGTAACCTGCGCGCGAAGTACGACGTCATTCTCTTCCCCGATGGCGGCATTCCGGAAGGTGACGGCGCCGCTGGCGGCTTCTTCGGACGTCAGCCGGCGGCGACCGAGATCCCCGAGGAGTATCGCAACCGGCTTGGACGCGTGACGGCGACGACCACCGTGCCGCAGCTTCGCCGCTTCGCCGAAGAAGGCGGCACCATCGTCGCGTTCGGTGGATCGGCCGTGCTCGGCCACATGCTGAAGCTGCCGGTCGAGGATCATCTCGTCGAAGCCGACGCCATCGGCGCCGAGCATCCGCTGCCGCGGACGAAGTACTACATCCCGGGTTCGGTGCTGCGCGTGGCGGTGGACAACACCGCGCCGCTGGCCTTCGGCCTCGAGAAGCAGATCGATGTGTTCTTCGACAACAGCCCGGTGCTGCACCTGACGCCGGATGCCGGCCTCAAGGGCGCGCGCGCGGTGTCGTGGTTCGACTCGCGCGAGCCGCTGCGATCGGGCTGGGCGTGGGGCCAGCACTACCTCTACAATGGAACGGCGGCGGTGGACGCCGCGCTCGGCAAGGGCAAGGTGTTGCTGCTCGGGCCGGAGATCACGTTCCGCGCGCAGCCGCACGGCACGTTCAAGTTCCTTTTCAACGGCATCCTCTACGGCGCGTCGACGCGCATCGAGGGTAGCGGGGGAGCGCCGACCGCGGAGCGGCGCTGACCCGACGGGAGTTCGTTCGCAGTTGAGGCACTCAGCATCGGACAGGGACACGCACCGGCCGCCGCCGCTCGTCGGCGGCGACAGCCTGTTGCATCACGTCCTCACCGACGTCGCCGGTGACGTCGTCGCGCTGCTGCGATTCGATCCGCCCGAGGTGGTGTATGTCAGCGACAGCGTCGCGGCGCTGACCGGCTACACCGCCGAGCAGTTCTACGCCAATCCGTCGCTGTTCTTCACGCTCGTCCACGCCGAGGATCGCGGCGTGTTCGTCGAGATGCCGCAGGCGTCGGGCGAGCCGCACGTCGAAGTGCGGCTCGTGCACCGCGACGGGCGCGCCGTGTGGACCGAGGTGGCGCGCGGGCTCACCACTGGTGAAGACGGCACGCCGCTGGTGCTGGCGATCTTCCGCGACGTCAGTCACGGCCGCCAGCAGGGCGCGGCCCGCGCCGCCGCCGACCTGCGGTATCGGCAGTTGTTCCTCAGCAACCCGGTGCCGATGTGGGTGTACGACCTGGCGTCGCTGCGGTTCCTCGCCGTCAACGACGCCGCCGTGCGGCGCTACGGCTACTCGCGCGAGGAATTCCTCGCCATGGACGTCACCGAGATCCGCCCGCCCGATCAGGTCGAGCTGTTCAAGGCGACGATTGCCTCGGTGGGCAGCGATGCCTACACATCGTCCGGCTGGCATCACGTGGCGCGCGACGGCACGCGCGTCGATGTCGAGATCACCTCGCACGGCATCGATTACAACGGCCGGCTCTGTCGCGTCGTGATGGCGTACGACGTCACCGAGCGGCGCCGTGCCGCCGAGCAGCGCGAGGCGCTCGAGCGGGCGCTGCAGCAGTCGCAGAAGATGGAGTCGGTGGGCCGGCTCGCCGGCGGCATCGCGCACGACTTCAACAACATGCTGACGGTGATCGCCGGCTTCG
The DNA here is from genome assembly GCA_020851325.1 of Acidobacteriota bacterium. Classification (GTDB taxonomy): domain Bacteria; phylum Acidobacteriota; class Vicinamibacteria; order Vicinamibacterales; family UBA2999; genus VFZN01. Next base: position 17,637 of record JADZCY010000279.1, read on the forward strand.
CGGATCTGATCTCGATGGATCTCGAGGAGAGCGATCCCGACATGGCCGATCGCGCCCGCGAGATCGTCAAGGCCACCAAGCGCGCCACCGAGCTGACGAAGAAGCTGCTGATCTTCAGCCGGCGGCACCCCTACGAGCCGCGCACCTTCGAGCTCGACGTGTTCGTGCGGCAGGAATGGACGCTCATCGCCCGCGTCATCGGCGAAGAGATCCGCATGGACACGGCGCTCGGCGCGCCGGGCGTGCACGTGCGCATCGACCCGACGCAACTGTCGCAGGTGGTGATGAACCTCGTCGTCAACGCGCGCGACGCGATGCCCGAAGGTGGATCGCTCACCATCGCCACCGAGGCGCAGGACGTGGACGATCGCCGGCTGGCGCTGCATCCGGGTACGACGAGCGGGCAGTACGTCTGCCTGCGCATCACCGACACCGGCCACGGCATGGACGCGCGCGTGCGCGAGCATCTCTTCGAGCCGTTCTTCACCACCAAGGAAGCCGGCCGCGGCACCGGTCTCGGCCTGCCGCTCGTCTACGGCATCGTGCGCCAGGCCGGTGGCTTCGTCGAAGTGCAGAGCCAGGAAGGCGCCGGCACGACGATGGCGGTGTGGCTGCCGAGGACGGAGAAGGAACGCGAGGCGCCGGAGAGCGAGGCCGAGATCGCGGCGCGCCAGCGCGGGCACGAGACGGTGCTGCTGGTTGAAGACGAGGCCAGCGTGCGGCAGCTCAGCTCGAGCCTGCTGCGACGCTATGGCTACACGGTGATCGAAGCCGCCGCCCCCGACCAGGCGCTGGCGCTCGTCGCCAACGGCACCGCCTTCGACGTCGTCGTCACCGACGTGGTGATGCCGGTGATGAACGGGCGGCGGATGATCGAAGAGATCGCCCGCCTGCGCGGCGGCCCCGTGCGCGTGCTCTACGTGTCGGGCTACGCCGACACCGGCGCCGCCGACGCCGCGGACCTCGTCGGTCGCTACGCGCGGTTCCTGCAAAAGCCCTTCACCCCGCGCGGGTTGGCGGGGAAGCTCAGGGAAGTGCTGGGAGCCTGACGACGATGGTGCGGCACGATCGTGCTGCACGAGGGTGCTACACGGGGGTGCTCCACGGAGGTGCTGCACGGAGGTGCTGCACGGAGGTGCTCCACGGAGGTGCTGCACGAGGGTGCTCCACGGAGGTGCTGCACGGCGGTGCGGCACGGACCTGCGGCTCTGTCCGCACCTCTCGGCACCCGTCAGCACCTTTCAGCACCTTTCAGCCCCCCCTCCCGTAAGCTATTCTTTGCCATGCCTTTTGGCGCCTCCCAACTCGCCGACAGCTTCCGCACCGTCCGCAAGAACACCGTCATCATCGCGCAGGACATTCCCGAGGATCAGTACGGCTTCCGTGCGGTCGAGGGCGTGATGTCGGTGGCGGAGATGCTGGCGCACCTCGCCGTCTCGACGGCGTGGGCCGAGGAGCTGCACTTCGTCGAGCGCAAGACGGAAGTTACCTACGAGGACTTCAGCCGCTACATGACGCTGCGCCAGGAGGCGGAACGCGCGCTGACGACAAAAGCGGCGATCGTCGACGCGCTCAGCACAAAGGGCGAGACGTTCGCGGCGCAGATTGCGGCGATGACCGACGATCAACTGGCCGAGACCGTCACCTTCCCGCCGCCGGTGCAGCCGCCGTCGAAGACACGCTTCGAGATGCTGCTGTCGGTGAAGGAGCACGAGATGCACCACCGCGGACAGCTCATGCTCATCGAGCGCCTGCTCGGCATCGTCCCGCACCTGACGCGGGCGAGGCAGAAGAGATAGGACAGGACGGGACCGCCGCTTGGCGGCGGTGGGGGCATCAGGATTTCGGGACCGCCGGCCTTCGCGCTGAAGATCCGCGCGCGCTTTACTCTCGTCGAGCCGACGAACCTCGACGGGTTTGGTCACGCCGGCACGCGGCGGTTCGTCACAACAGAAGAGAGGTCCCCGTGTACGGATTGATCGGCAAGATGTCGTCGCTGCCCGACAAGCGCGACGAGTTGATCGCGGCGCTGCTCGAAGGCATCGGCGCCATGCCCGGCTGCCTCAGCTACATCGTCTCGACGGATCCGAGTGATGCGAATGCCATCTGGATCACGGAGGTGTGGCAAGACCAGGACAGCCACAAGGCGTCGCTATCGCTACCGGCCGTACAAGAAGCGATCCGCAAGGGCCGGCCGCTGATCGCCGCGTTCGATCAGAGCACCGTGGTCACACCCGTCGGTGGCGTCGGCTTGCGCGGATAGGCGACGAAGGCACAGGCATTGGCGATTGACGGATCGGGGGATTGCGCGATTGTTGTTGAAGGGCGATGGCTGATTGGGTGATTGGCCAGGTCTGAGCGGAGGACTGGCGGGCTGGAGGACTGGAAGGCTGGAGGGCTGGTGGGCTGGCGGGCTGGAGGACCGGAGGACTGGTGGCCGGAAGCCCATGCCTTATCTGCGCATCTGCGGCTTGTTTTGTGTCTGTGCCATCTGTGCCATCTGTGGCATCTGTGCCATCTGTGGCCTGTGCCATCTGTGGCCTGTGGCCTGTGTTATCTGTGGCCCATGGATCTCGAATCCGTGTTCACGCTCTGCACCACCGCGGCGATGGCCGGCTGGCTGCTGCTCATCGTCGCGCCTCGGTGGCCGGTGACGCGCTGGGCGGCGGGCCTGCTGATTCCCGTTGCCATCTCGGCCGTCTACCTGGCCCTCATCGCGGCGCACATGCCCGGCGCGCGCGGTGGGTTCGGGGCGCTGGCCGAAGTCACCGAGCTGTTCTCGCAGCCGCCGCTCCTGCTCGCCGGCTGGGTGCACTACCTGGCCTTCGACCTGTTCGTCGGCGCGTGGGAAGCGCGCGACGCGCAAAGGCACGCCATCCCGCATCTGCTGCTCGTGCCGTGTCTGCTCATGACGTTCATGCTCGGCCCGATCGGCCTGCTCGCGTACATCGCCATCCGCGCCGCCACGCGGCGCGTCGTGGCCATCGAGGTCTGACATGCGGCGCCTCTTCGACGAACTGCTGCGGCGCGATCGCGTGCTGACGCTCACCGGCGCGGGGATGTTCGCCGCGCTGGCCATCGGATTCGTGCTCGCCGCTGTCGACACCCGAGTGATCCTCGGCATCAATCCGTGGATCAAGCCGATGAAGTTCGCCGCGTCGATCGGCATCTTCCTGTGGACGCTGGCGTGGCTGTGGCCGGAGGCGGATGCCAGATTCGAGCGCCGGCTGCGATGGATCAGGCGCGTGATCGTCATGGCGCTGATCGGCGAGATCACGCTGATCTCGCTGCAGTCCGCGCGCGGGACGACATCACACTTCAACGTCGCCACGCCCATCGACGGGCTGATCTTCCAGACGATGGGCCTGATGATTGTCGCCAACACCATCGCGGTCGCGGTGTGGTTGGCGACGCTGCGGCGGCCGGTGTCAAGGGAAGCGATGGGCTATCGCAGCGGGATCGTGCTTGGCACGCTCATCTTCATCCTGGGCAGCCTGCAGGGCTTCGTCATGGTGGCGCGCCTCGGGCATGCCGAGCCGGGCCCTGACGGCGGCGCCGGACTCCCCTTCGTCAACTGGTCCACCACCGGTGGCGACCTGCGCATCGCGCACTTCCTCGGCCTGCATGCCCTGCAGGCGCTGCCACTCGCCGGCTGGTGGCTGGACCAGCGCGCGTCGCTCACGCCTGCGTCACGCCGTTCGTTGATCGGCGCCGCCGGCGCGGCGTGGCTCGTCGTCTGTGTCGTGGCGCTGATGCAGGCCCTGGCCGGAACGCCCGCGGCCCGACTGAACTAACGCGCGGCAGGGCGCCGCACCTCCGTGAAGCACCTCCGTGAAGCACCTCCGTGAAGCACCATCGTGCCGCACCTCCGTGTAGCACCCCCGTGTAGCACCTCCGTGTAGCACCTCCGTGTAGCACCTCCGTGCAGCACCTCCGTGCAGCACCCCCGTGTAGCACCCCCGTGTAGCACTACAATCTGCTCATGCGCGCTCTCCTCCGCTTCGCAATCCTGACGTTCGGTTTCTCTCTCGTCCTGCCTCTGGCCGCCGCTGCCCAGCGCCCGTATGTCGGCGCCTCGCTCACCGGCAACACGCTCCGCTGGTCCGGCGTGTCGGGCGACATGCCTGGCAACGGCACTTCGCTCGGTGCCGGCTTCCGTGTCGGCACGGCCATCGGCGACCGCTGGGGGCTGGACGCCGAGGTTGTCGTTCCCGGCTGGATCGAGTCGAACTACAGCTACGAGTCGACGGTCGGCTCGTTCACCGGCTCGCTGATCGGCGGCGGTCCGGCGGTGCTCATCCTCCAATCCAACTACGTCCAGAAGAGCCGTCAGAACACACTCGCCGCGTCGCTGTGGGTGCGGCAGCGGCCGTTCGAGCGCGTCGACCTCGTGTACTCGGCGGGGCTCGCCTTTCTCCGGAGCGATCAGCGAACGAGCTACACGCCGCCACAGTTTCCCGGCCTGCCGTTGCCTGTCGAGGGATTCGAGCGGGAGTACAGCTCGTACTCCGCGGGCGGGGCGATGGGACTCGATGTTCCGGTGCACGTGACGAATCATCTGCGCGTCGTGCCGGCGATGCGGCTGATGATCTTCGGCACCGCCCTGGTCGCGCGCCCGTCGATTGGCCTGAGTTGGAACTTCTGACCCCTCAGCTCACTTGAGTGGAGTATCCATCTGCGCGCTGATTCGACGGAGACCGGCATCAGTGGGGGTTGTTCGTGCGGATGGACGCTCAACACAAGTGAATCGTGGGGCTAGCCGCGAAGACGCGCCGCGTCGTGTCGAGCCGTCGGCGACGCGCATGATCATGCGTTTCGCCGCCATCTACGACGGGTGGCACCGTGCTGCACGCGTGGCGGTGCTGCTGCTACTCGCCAGCACACCTGCCGCCGCGCAAGCGCCGCCGGACCCCGCGGTCGCAAGCGCAGACGCGCCGTCGCTGGTGTCGCGCGTCGCACCGGATAACGTCACCGTTCGCGCCGTTCGTCTCGACGCGCCGCTGACGCTGGACGGCCGGCTCGACGAGTCGGTCTACACCGCCGTGCCGGCGATCACCGACTTCATCCAGCAGGAACCGCGCGAAGGCCAGCCGGCGACCGAGAAGACCGAGGCGTGGATCCTGTTCGATCGCGACACGCTCTACATTGCCGCGCGCAACTGGGACAGCCATCCCGAACGCGAGATCGCCAACGAACTGCGCCGCGACAACGGCAACATCCTCGGCAACGAGAACCTGACCTTCGTCATCGACACCTTTCACGACAAGCGGAACGGCTATCTGTTCCAGACCAACCCGCTCGGCGCGCTGCGCGACATGACCGTCACCGACGACCAGCAGAACTCGGCGTGGAACGGCATCTGGTACGTGAAGACCGCCCGCTTCGATGAAGGCTGGACGGTCGAGATCGCCATTCCCTTCAAGAGCCTGCGCTACAAAGGCAACGGTCCGCAGACCTGGGGCATCAACCTGCGGCGGCTGGTGAAGTGGAAGAACGAGTTCTCGTATCTGTCGCTCGTGCCGGCGGCGCTCGGCACCAGCGGTGTCAGCCGCATGGCCTCGGCGGCGACGGTGATTGGCCTCGAGACGCCCTCCGAGTCGAAGAACATCGAACTGAAACCGTACGCCGTCACCTCGTCGACGACGAACCGCACCGGCGCGGCGCCGTTCGACAATCATCTGGATGCGAACGGCGGTTTCGATTTCAAGTACGGCTTGACGCGCAGCCTGATCCTCGACGCCACCTATCGCACCGACTTCGCGCAGGTGGAAGAGGACCTGCAGCAGATCAACCTGACGCGCTTCAGCGTCTTCTTCCCGGAGAAGCGCGAGTTCTTCATCGAGGGGCAGGGCATCTTCGACTTCGGCGGCGTGCAGGCCGGCAACAGTCCCGGCGACGTGCCGATCCTGTTCTTCAGCCGGCAGATCGGCTTGAGCAGCGGTCAGGCCGTGCCTGTCGTCGGCGGCGGGCGGCTCACCGGCCGGCAGGGGCCGTACAGCATCGGCCTCCTCAACATTCAAACAGACGACGAGCCGGCGGCCAATGCGGCGTCGACGAACTTCTCGGCGGTGCGGTTCAAGCGCAACGTGCTCGGACGGAGCAACATCGGTGTGATCGCCACGCGTCGCGCGCCCGGCGCGCCAACGGCGACCAGCAGCGGCGATCCGGGCTACAGCGTCGGCGTCGATGCGACGCTGCTGTTCCTGAAGAGCATCAACCTCACCGGCTACTACGCGCGCACGATGAAAAACACCGCCATCGGCGAACGCGTCGACGGCGCCAGTTACCGCGGCCGCTTCGACTTCACGACGGATCGCTACGGCGCCTCGGCCGAGCACATGTTGATCGACGGTAACTTCCAGCCGGAAGTCGGCTTCGTCCGCCGCACCGACGTCCGCCGCACCTTTGGTCAGCTTCGCTTCAGCCCGCGCCCGCGCCGCAGTCGTGTCGTTCGCAAGCTGACGTTCCAGGGCAGCGTCGACTACCTCACCGATGCGCGTGCCACCGCGGTGCAGGCGCGCGAGATGAACGGGCTGTTCCGCCTCGACTTCCAGTCGAGCGATCAAGCGTCGATCGAACACTCACGCGAATACGAACTGCTGCCGGCGCGCTTCACCATTGCCACCGGCGTGCACGTGCCGGCCGGCGGCTACGACTTCCAGACGACGCGCGTCAGTTATGTGCTGGGGCAACAACGCCGCGTGTCGGGACGATTGTCGGCGGCCACCGGATCGCTCTACGACGGCACGCGATCGGAAATCGGCTACAGCGGCCGCTGGGGCGTGGTGCCGCGCTTTTCGATCGAACCGACGATCACGCTCAACTGGGTAAGCCTGCCGTACGGCGACTTCGCGGCACGGCTCGTCAGCACGCGCTTCACCCTGACGCCAACGCCGCGCATGGTGATCAGCAGCCTGGTGCAGCTGAACGTCGACGCGAAGAACCTCAGCTCCAGCGTACGCCTGCGCTGGGAATACACCGGCGGCAGCGAACTCTTCGTCGTCTACAGCGACGGCCGCGACACGCGCACGAGCGGCCTTCCTGCACTGCTGAACCGCACGTTTGCGGTGAAGCTGACAAGACTATTCAGGTACTGACGGCGGCCGACACATCGGCAATTGACGAATCGGGGGATTGCGCGATTGTTGACGAAGGCTGATTGGGCAATTGTCGATTCGGTGCGATGGCTAGCCAGAGCCGAACATGCGCTCCACGATCCGCAAATCGGAGTCCGTCAGCAACGTCACCGCCACGCAGAACCACACCGGCACCGTCATCGCCGTTTCGCGAATCAGGGCGGGCCTGCGAGCCAGCTCGCAGCGGCAGGCACGTTCACGGACGAGTACTTCGGATCGCCGGTCACCCAGCCGAGGAAGAGCGGGACGGTTGTCGGTGCCCCCGCACGAAACACCGTCCCTTTCTCCACACTGGCACCCACCAGCGCCGCGAATGCGGCGAAGTCGTCGAACCACGAGTTGCTGGGACTGAACGAGTGGACGATCAGGACCGCCATGCTGGCGTGCACCTCCTCGGCAAAGAGCAGCACCGAGGCTGCACGATGCAGCAGTTGATAGCGGATGAGATCGGCGCACGGCGCTTCGAGCCGAAGTGTGGTTTCCAAAAAGCGTAGCCGCTCCACTTGCCCCGCTGAGGAGTCGCGGCGCTTCTCACCGACCGTCGGCCCAAATGGCTCTTCGACCTTGCCCTCGACACCGACGACCACTGTGGCTCGGTCGTTTCTGGCCAGAACCATGAGATCCGTTTGCGACGCCCGCGTTCCTCCCGGAAGCGGAACCCGGAATTCCGGGATCGCGAAGACCACCTGCAAGTCGGGTAGTTCATCGGCAGCGCCGAACGCGCGAGCTACTTCTGTCGGCCAGCCGGGCGCCGCGTCTTCCCAGCACGCGGCGAGAGACATCGCCGACGCGCCGCTCTTCCAGTGCAACTGAGGTTGTGCGAGCAGACCGGCCCAATCGCCCGCGTCACGAGTTGGGATCAGGATTCGTTTCATGCGTTGACAGCGGCTCCGATCATCCGCGAATCGTGCGCCAAGACTACGGTCGAGTCAATGGATGACGGTGAGGCTTGAAGGGCTTGGGGGCTGGCGGCGACGGATTGAAGGGCTTGGGGCTTGAAGGGCTGGAGGGCTGGAGGACTGGAAGCGTTGTCTGCGGCCCACGCTCACCCGGGCTTCTGCGGCCTGCCTTTTATGTCTGTGCAATCTGTGCAATCTGTGGCCTGCGCCATCTGCGGCCTGTGTCATCTGTGCCATCTGCGGCCTGCCCTTGTGTCGGTGTCTGCCATCTGCGGCCTGTGTCATCTGTGGCCCGCGAACGGATCAACCACACGCACGCCGGCCTTCCGAAAATCTGCGGCGTTGCGAGTGGCGACGGTCAGACCGTAGGTGAGCGCCGTGGCGGCAATGAGGCTGTCCTTGATCGGCATGGCCTCGCCCTTCGTGCGGAGGCGGGCCAGCAGCGCCGCCCAGGTGAGGCCGCTGTCGCGCTCCCACGGCAGGCAGTGCAGGCGCTGGATGCCGGCGTCGAACCAGCGCTCCAACGCTGTTCGCTTCTTCCCTTTCGGCAGCAGCAGAATCCCGAATCGCAGCTCGCCAAGGATGACGGGATCGATCGCCAGCTCTCGTTCGTTCTCACGCAGCCATGCGATCACGGCCGGCGCGGGCGCCGGCTTGGTCGGCTCACTGAGCACATTGGCGTCGACGAGGAACGTCACAGCGCGTCGGTGGATTCGGATGCCACCGCGACGAAGTAGCCCTTCTCGGGACAGTCCAGCAACCAGTCGATGACGCCGTCGTTGGGCAGCGGCGCGCGGCGCACGAGGCGATACTCGCCGCGATCCAGCCGCTCGACGTCGAATTCCTCACCCGCTTCGATGTCGTCCATGCGACGAAACTCGGCCGGCAGCACGATCTGGCCCTTGGAAGAGACGGTCGTCTTCACATGGGTAAGATAGTGTCTTACTTCTGCACTGTCAAAGGCGGGGAACGGCTTGGAGGGCTTGGGGGCTTGAAGGGCTGGAGGGCTGGCGGCGACGGCTTGGAGGGCTTGGGGCTTGAAGGCTTGGGATTCGTCCTAAGACCTAGGACTTAGGACCTAGGACCTGTGTGTGTGTGTGCGGCGCGCGCCACGAGCGTGACGCGCGCCCACTCGATTGCTACTGCAGATCGAAGCGGTCCAGGTTCATCACCTTCGCCCACGCCCGCGCGAAGTCGCGGACGAACTTCTGCTGCCCGTCGCTGGCCGCGTAGACTTCCGCGACCGCGCGCAGTTCGGTGTTCGATCCGAACACGAGGTCGACCGGCGTCGCCGTCCAGCGGACCTTGGTGGTGCCGCGTTCGAGCCCTTCATACAACCCCTCGCCCGCCGACGACTTCCGCCACTCGGTGGACATGTCGAGCAGGTTGACGAAGAAGTCGTTGCTGAGCGTACCCGGGCGGCTGGTGAAGACGCCGTGCGCGGCGCCGCCGGTGTTGGCGTTGAGCGCGCGCATGCCGCCGACCAGCACCGTCATCTCCGGCACGCTGAGCGTCAGCAGGTTGGCGCGATCGACCAGCAGTTCCGCCGGCGAACGGCGGACACCCGTGGCGAAGTAGTTGCGGAAGCCATCGGCCGCCGGTTCGAGGAACGCCACCGACATCGTGTCGGTCTGCGCCTGCGACGCATCGGTACGACCCGGCGCGAACGGCACCTGCACCTCATGGCCGGCCTTCTTCGCGGCGTCTTCCACCGCGGCGACGCCGCCCAGGACGATGACGTCGGCCAGCGACACCTTCTTGCCGCCGGTGGCCGTGCGGTTGAAGTCCTGCTGAATCGTCTCGAGACGCGCCAGCACCTTCGTGAGTTCCGCCGGGTTGTTGGCCGCCCAGTCCTTCTGCGGCGCCAGACGCAGGCGCGCGCCATTGGCGCCGCCGCGCATGTCGGTGCCGCGGAACGACGCCGCCGAGGCCCACGCGGTGCGCACCAGTTCCGGCACCGTCAGGCCCGAGGCGAGGATGCGCGACTTGAGCGACGCGATGTCGGCGCTGCTCACGACCGCGTAATCGGCGCGCGGCAGCGGATCCTGCCAGATGAGATCTTCGGCCGGGATCTCCGGACCGAGGTAGCGCGAGCGCGGACCGAGGTCGCGGTGCGTCAGCTTGAACCATGCCTTGGCGAACGCGAGGCGGAACTCTTCCGGGTTCTCGTAGAAGCGGCGCGAGATCTTCTCGTAGGCCGGATCGAAGCGCAGCGCCAGGTCGGTGGTGAACATGATCGGCGCGTGCCGCTTCGACCTGTCGTGCGCGTCGGGCACGCGGTTGGCGCCCGCGCCGTCCTTCGGCGTCCACTGGATGGCGCCGGCCGGGCTCTTGGTCTGCACCCATTCATACGTGAACAGGTTGATGAAGAACTCGTTGGTCCACGCGGTGGGGTTGTAGGTCCACGCGCCTTCGAGGCCGCTGGTCACCGTGTCACCCGCCTTGCCGCTGCCGCAGGTGTTCTGCCAGCCGAGCCCCTGGTTCTCGACCGGGGCCGCCGCCGGCTCGGCGCCAACGCACTTGGACGGGTTGTAGGCGCCGTGCGCCTTGCCGAAGGTGTGACCGCCGGCGATGAGCGCCACGGTTTCCTCGTCGTTCATCGCCATGCGGCCGAACGTCGAGCGGATGTCGCGGCCCGCGGCCACCGGATCCGGCTTGCCGTTCGGACCTTCGGGATTGACGTAGATGAGGCCCATCTGCACCGCCGCCAGCGGGTTCTCGAGCGAGCGCTCGCCGCTGTGACGCTCGTCGGCGAGGAACTTCTTCTCGGGACCCCAGTAGACCAGATCCGGTTCCCAGTCGTCGCGGCGGCCGGCGGCAAAGCCGAAGGTCTTGAAGCCCATCGACTCGAGCGCGACGTTGCCGCTCAGCACCATCAGGTCGGCCCACGAGATCTTCTGGCCGTACTTCTGCTTGATCGGCCACAGCAGGCGGCGTGCCTTGTCGAGATTGACGTTGTCGGGCCAGCTGTTCTCCGGCCCCAGACGCTGCTGGCCGCCACCGGCGCCGCCGCGGCCGTCGCCGACGCGGTAGGTGCCCGCCGCGTGCCACGCCATGCGGATGAAGAACGGGCCGTAGTGCCCGTAGTCGGCCGGCCACCACGCCTGCGACGTGGTGAGGACGGTCTTGATGTCGGCCTTCACGGCATTCAGATCGAGCGTGGCGAACGCCTTGCGGTAGTCGAAGTCCCGATCGAGCGGGTTGGATTCGGCGCCGTGCTGACGAAGCGGCGTCAGATCGAGTTGGTCGGGCCACCAGAACTGGTTGCCCTGCGGCGCGCCCTGCGCGCTGACGCCGTGCGTGGCCGCCAGCGGCAACGCCGCGAAAACGGCGACGGCGAGCATGATCCGGCGCCAGCGGGACGCGGGACCGGGTGATGCAGTGGAACGGTCGAACATGGACTTGCCTCCAATGGCAGAGTCTGTCAGCCGTTGCGGTAGAGGTCAAAGATATGGATTGTGTCGCCGCGATAGGCCCAGCCTTTCGATTCGACGGGAATCCGACAGGACGACGCCTCGATCGATGACATCGGATGACAGCGCGAGCGAATCGAACGCGATCGCCAGAATCCCGTCGCGCCACTGCCGACGATCCGCCCGCCTTCGCGCTTCGCGCACTCCTCAGCACCATTCAGCACCGGTCAGCACCGGTCAGCACCGGTCAGCACCTTTCAGCACCTTTCAGCACCTGTCAGCACCCGTCAGCACCCCTCAGCACCTTTCAGCACCCTTCGATCTAGACTTCCCCATGCCGCGTCCTGCCTTGCGCTTCCTGTCATTGGCGTTTGTCCTCTTCACCAGCGTTGCGTCCGCGTCGGCGCAACCGCCAGTCGCCTATCCCGATCCCACCGTGCGCGTGCTGACGCATCGCGAGCAGAACGATCTCGTCACGCCGTGGATCAAGAAGCGCTTCGACACCGTGCTGCCCGGCCTGATGACGCGCGAGGGGATCGACATGTGGATCATCCCGTCGCGCGAATACAACGAAGACCCGGTGTTCGCCTCGATGTCGCCGATGACCTACTTCGCGTCGCGGCGCCGCACCATCCTCGTCTTCTACAACCCCGGCGGCGGCCAGCCCGTCGAGCGCTACTCGATTGGCCGCTTCGACTACGACCGGCTCTACACGATGGTGCCGACACCGAACGACGGCCAGCACGAGGGGCTGCGCAAGCTCGTCGAAGAGAAGCAGCCGAAGGTAATCGGCATCAACGAATCCGACGCGTGGAATCACGCCGACGGCATCACCGCCAACGAGAAGCGTCGTCTGATGGAAGCGCTCGGGCCGACTTACGCGTCGCGCGTGAAGTCCGCCGAGATGCTCGCGGTCGGCTGGCTCGAAGTGAAGCTGCCCGAGGAACTCGAGGCCTACCGGCACGTGATGAAGGCGGCGCACATGATCATCCGCGAAGCCTTCTCCAACAAGGTGATCACGCCCGGCAAGACCACTTCGCAGGATGTGGTGTGGTGGATGCGGCAGCGCGTCGCCGAACTCGGACTCGGCTCGTGGTTCCAGCCGTCGATCACCATCTGGCGCAAGGGCGGCAACCTCACCACCATGCAGGGTGTCATTCAACCCGGCGACATGCTCCACACCGACTTCGGCATCGTCTACCTGGGATTCTCGACGGACACGCAGCACAACGCGTATGTGCTGCGGCCGGGAGAAACCGACGCGCCGCAGGGCTTGAAGGACGGACTGAAGAAAGCCAACCGCCTCCAGGATCTGACGATGCAGTTCGCGAGGTTGGAGCGGACGGGGAATCAGGCGCTGGCGGATGCGCTGGGACAGGCGAAGAAGGAAGAGATCATCCCGTCGATCTATTGCCACCCGATCGGTTACCACGGCCACGCCGCCGGTCCACCGATTGGCATGACGGATTATCAGGACGGCGTGCCCGTGCGCGGCGACTACGTGTTCCGTCCCAACACCTGGCACTCGATTGAACTGAACGGCACGCACAGCGTCCCCGAGTGGGACAACCTCGCCGTCCGCTTCGCGCTCGAGGAAGACGCGGCAATCATGCCCGGCGGCAAGTGGGACTGGATCGACGGGAGGCAGACGGAGTTCTATCTCATAGGTCCTAAGTCCTAGGTCCTAGGTCCTAGGTCCTAGGTCCTAGGTCCTAGGTCCTAGGTCCTAAGGAAGAGCTCTTGTTCACGAAAACAACGAGGGCTTTGGCTCGAGGGCTTGCCGGCTCGAGTCGTGGGCAAGAGTTTTTCCTAGGACCTAAGACCCAGGACCTAGGACCTTCCTTTGAACTTTCCTGCCGTTCCTCCCGTCTAGCGAGCCGATGCTGTCCAACCTTCGGCAGGCGGTGCGTCAGTTCCGGTTGAGCCCGATCTTCAGCGCGACGGCGGTGCTGTCGGTGGCGCTGGGGATTGCCGCCAGCACCACAATCTTCGCGCTGGCGGATGCGCTGCTGCTGGCGCCCACCGCGGGTGTGCGCGATGCCGATGCGGTGCTCGATATCGGGCGGTCAACGACGGGCCGCCGCGACAGCGGCCGCGCGCAGACGCCGGGCGGGTTCGACAACATGTCGCATCCCTCCTTCCTCTATCTGCGCGAACACACGCAGACGCTGAGCGGCATGGCCGCCGTGCAGTTCGGCGGCTCGGCGCTCAGCCTCACCACCGACGGCATCAGCGAACGCATCACCGGGACGATGGTCTCCGGCAACTATTTCGATGTGCTCGGCACGCGGCCGGCGCTCGGACGGTTCTTCACGCCGGATGAAGATCAGATCCCCGGCGCGCGCCCCGTCGTCGTGCTCACGCACAAGCTGTGGACGAGCCGGTTCGGCAGTCGCGCCGACATCCTCGACACGCCCGTTCGCATCAACAACCGCGAGTTCACGGTCATCGGTGTTGCCGAGCCCGGCTTCGCCGGCACATCGATGGTCGGCACCGATCTGTGGATGCCGATGGCGATGATCGCCGAGGCGTGGGGACTGGCTAACACGCGCATGCTCACCGACCCGGCGGCGGTATGGCACGTGGCCATCGGCCGTCCGAAGCCGAACGTCACGCGCGAGCAGGTGCAGGCGGAACTCGTCACGCTGATGGAGGCGTTCAAGGCGCAGGCGCCGGGCGCCAATCCCTCGCACAGCATCGCGGTAATTCCGCTCAGCCGCGTGCCGGGTCCAGTGCGAACGCCCTTCCTCGGCTTCATCGGCGCGCTGTTCGTGCTAACCGCGGCGCTGCTTGCGATCGCCTGCAGCAACGTCGCCGGCATGCTGCTGGTGCGGGCCTCGGCACGTCGCCGCGAGATGGCGACGCGTCTGGCCATCGGCGCCAGCCGCGGCCGTCTGCTGGCGCAGCTCCTCACCGAGGTCGTCGTGCTGTTCCTCGTCGCCGTCATCGTCGCGCTGCCACTGACGATGTGGCTGACGCGCATGCTGATGCTGTCGATACCGGCGCTGCCGATGCCGCTCAATCTCGAACTCGTGGTGAACGGGCGCGTGATGGCGTTCGCGTTTGCCGCCGCGCTCCTCACGGCGGTGATCTTCGGTCTGGCGCCGGCACGCCACGCGCTCGGCAGCAATCTCGCGCCGATGCTGCACGGCGCCAATGCGACGACGGATCGATCGCGCCTGCGGCTGCGTCACGGTCTCGTCGTCGCGCAGGTGGCGCTGTCGCTGATGCTCGTCGGCGTCGCGCTGCTGTTCGTGCGCACGCTTGACAACGCCAGCCGCATCGACCCCGGGTTTCGGGTGGCGAATGTCGATCTCGCCAGCGTGGATGTCGCGTTGGCCGGCTATCGCGATCAACAGGCCGTGGCGCTGCTCGATCGTTTTCACGAGCGGCTGTCATCCATCAGCGGCGTCACGCACGTGGCCGCGGCGCGGGTGATTCCGCTGCAGGGCTCGTCGATGGGCCTTGGCTCTGTTCACATTCCGGGACGCCAGCAGGGTCCCGATGGCAGCGACGAACTGGCCGCCGACTGGAACGGCGTGACGGCGGACTACTTCGCGACGATCGGGATGCGCGTCGCCGACGGGCGCTCCTTTACCAGCGCCGATCGCGACGGCGCGCCGATGGTGGCCGTCGTCAACGAGACGTTCGCGCGCCAGGCGTGGCCGGATCGTTCAGCGGTCGGGCAGCGGTTCATCCAGCGGGACCGCAATGAGAGCGATCGGACGCTCGAGGTCGTCGGTGTCGTCGCCGACGCGAAGTATCGCTACATCAGCGAGGAGCCGCATCCGCACGTGTTCGTGCCGCTGGCGCAGCAGCCGGCGTCTGAGGTGACCTTCTTCGTGCGTCACGAACCTGGACGCTCCGTGGCGGCGGACGTGCGGCAGACGATCGCGCAGGTGGAACCGGCGGTGCCGGTGTTGTTCGTGCAGCCGCTCGAAGACGCGGCGGCCATCGGGCTGCTGCCGCAGCGACTCACGGCGTGGATTGCCGGCGGTGTCGGCGGCATCGGCACCTTCCTCGCCGCGCTCGGCCTCTACGGCCTGATGGCCTTCATCGTCTCGCAACGGACGCGCGAGATCGCCATCCGCATGGCGCTGGGGGCATCGACCGCTGCCGCCACGCGCCTGGTGCTGATGCAGGCGGCACGGCTCACGCTCGCCGGCGTGATCATCGGCGTGGTGCTGTCTGCGGGTGCCGGCACCGTGCTGGCCAGCATGCTCGTCGGCGTTACGCCATTCGACCCGGTGACGACGGTGATGACCACGGCGCTGATCGTCGCCGTGCTCGGCGTCGCCTGCTGGCTCCCTGCGCAGCGAGCGGCGCGAACGAATCCAGCGGCCGCGCTAAGGGCGGAATAAAGAGAAGACTGGAGGACTGGAGGACTGGAGGACTGGGGGACTGGAGGGCTGGGGGCAAATCGCCAGTCGTCAATACTCCAATGCCTCCGGCCCGCTAGTCCAAGTCCGACAACTCCTCGTCGATGCGGTTCTTCATCGCCGCGTCCTCGACGTCGCGCGCGGGGTGCGCGTCGTCGTCGGGCTGGCGTGAGCGATTCGTGGCGCGGCGGAGGAACAGCGCGAGGGCGGTGGCGGCGAGCACGGAGAGCACGATCGGCACACCCCAGACGATGGAGCCGATCGGTGTGCCTGAAGGGTCGGCGAGGATCTGCGCGCCGTATTTGGTGACGAGTTCCTGAACGATGGCGTCCTGCGGTTCGCCCTTCTCGAGGCGCGCTTCGATCTCGCGGCGCATCTCGAAGGCGGCGGGCGACGGACAATCCGCGAGCGTGAGTCCCGGGCAGAATGGGCTCATCACGACGCGGAACAGCACCGCGGCCTCCTTCTGCGCGTCAGTCTGCGCCTGCTGCGCCAGCAGCGGCGACACGCACAGCAGAACAACGCAGATGAAGCTGAGCCAGCGAAACTTCGCCATTGGACGATGCTATCTGCTATCTGCTACCTGCTGATCCGCGTTCAACAACTGGCGGATGTTGCGCACGACGAGATCGACGCTGGCTTCGTAATCGATGAGCAGCCGCGTCTGCCCTTTGGCATCGAGGCCGAAGATCGACACGGTGTGCGACATCAGGTAGCCGGCAGCCGTCTTCTCCTGCGACTTCTCGAAGTGCGCGCCGAAACGCCGCGCGACGTCGGACACCTGCTCCACCGTGCCGGTGAGGCCGACGGCGTCAACGCCGAAGTAACTGAGGTGATCCTTCATCACCTGCGGCGTGTCGCGCTCGGGGTCGATGGAGATGTAGACCGCCTTCACGCGCGACCGCTCCTCGTCCGTCAGTCGTGAATACGCCGTACTCAGCTTCGACAACGTCGTCGGGCAGGCGTCCGGGCACATCGTGTAGCCGAAGAAGATCAGCACGACGTTGCCACGCAGCGACGAGAGCGAGAAAGGCTGACCATCCTGGTTGGTCAACTCGACATCGCCGCCGATCGGCAGCACGGGCAGTTCTTCAGTGGTCGTGTCCTCCGCCGGTGCACGTCCCGACGGCGCGCAGGCGCCGACAAGCGACAGCAGCGCGACGGCGATCAATATGCGGCGTCGCATCACTGCCCCATCGGTGCCTTCTTCACCGCGGCCTTCGTCTTCACGGTCGCGCCCGCGTCGGTGGTGAGGGCCACTTCCACCGAGTCGCCGTCCTTGAGCGGCTTCTTCAACGAGAACAGCATCAGGTGCAATCCGCCCGGCTTGAGTTCGACCTTGCCCTTGGCGGGAACGGTGATCGACTTCACCGGCGACATCTTCATCATGTCGCCGCTCCTGACCATCTCGTGCATCTCGACGGTGCCAGCCACATCGGCGCTGGCGGAGACGATGCGGAGTTCGGTGGCACCGGGGTTCTCGACGACGACATACGCGGCAGTGACGTCGCGGCCGGGCACCGGCTCGCGGACCCACGCGCCGGACAGCGACGGTGACGTCTGCGCGTTCAGCGTCGCCGGCCTCGCGCCCGCGACCATGGCGAAGACGACGATGATGACCAGCCAGGCGCGCGCGGCGACGGCGATGGTGTTGTCGCGAGCGGCGGCGGATGAGTTACTCATGAGTGGCTCCTGTCGGGGATTCCCGAAGCGAGATGACGAAGCGCGCCAGCAGGTAGCGCTCGCGATCCGAAAGATGGAAGTAGGACTGCATCTGCCCGCCGTCGCGGGTGAGGCCGGTGGCCAGCGTGTTGGCGATCGATCCGGGATCGACGCCGTTCTTGAACGCGCCCTCGTCGCGGAAGTCGCGCGGCGGCGGGTTCAGCGTTTTCGCCACCGGACCATCGCCGCGGCCGGTCATGCCATGGCAGGTGCCGCAGCCGTTGGCCGCGTACAAACGCTGCCCCGCCGTGATCTCGTCAGCCATCGACGCCGCCTGCCGATCGGGCAGACACGCCGAGGCGGCCAGGATCGGAACGATCAACAGCAGTCCGGCGCGCATCCTTCTTAGCCTACAAGACGCGACGACGGCGCCGACCGCGGCAATTCGACGCACGACCTTCCCGGGGCTGGAGAGTGTGGATAGATGGTGGAGCGCGCAACCCGGCTCGCGGGCCCGGGGACGGAGTGGCTGCCGCAAGCCCTTCAAGCCCTCCAAGCCCTCCAAGCCTTCGTCCTCCAGTCCTCCAGCCCTCCAAGCCCTTCAAGCCCTCGGGGATCAGCGTCAGCGTCAGTCCCCACTCAGATTCGTCGCGACGTCCGTGCGATACGCCTTGAGTGCCGGGATGACGCCGGCGAGCATGCCAATCGCGATCATGCCGAGGGGCGTCAGCCACAGCGCGGCGTCGGCGCGCCAGATGTCCAGCACGACGCCGGTCTGCCCGCGGACGACGAAGTAGGCGGCGCTGACGATGGCGGCGTAGCAGAGGAAGCCGGCGAGCACGCCGAGCGTGGCGATGGCCGTGGACTCCAGCACGATCGCCGCGAAAACGGTGGCGCGCCGCGCGCCCAGCGCGCGCAGGATTGCGAACTCGCGCCGGCGTTCGTTCATCGTGTTGTAGAGACTCGCCAGGATCGTCCCCGCCGCGACGACCACCACGAGATACGCGACGAGTTCGAGCACGCGGTTCGCCCAGCCGAGCTTCTCGAACAGGTCCGCCATCGAGCGGCCGATCGGCCAGGCCAGCGTCGCGCGCGTGCCCTGTCGATTGATCGCCTGATCGAGATAGATGCCGGCCTGCGGGTCCTTCAGCTTCAGCATCACCGCGCTCACTTCACGATGCTCGTCGGGAATCGGCTGATCCACTTCGGGCCGGAAGTTGCGCCCGGCGCCTCGTAGCACGTGGCCGCTCATGCGATAGACGCCGTCGATCGGAATCCACACCACGCGGTCCATCGGACTGTTCGTCGCCTCAAGGATGCCAACGACGGTGTACTCGTCCTCGTGATCGCGCTCCTCAGCGAAGGCGATGCCGTGGCCGGGATGAAACGTCTGCCCGACGCGCAGCCCGGTGCGCGCGGCGACGACGGCGCCGACAACCGCTTCGCGCGAGTCGGCCGCGAAGACGCGCCCACCATTGCTCATGCGGATGCCCTGCTCGCCCGGAAACCTCGTGAACAACTCCGGCGTCGTGCCGACGATGCGGTAGCCCTGGTAGTTGTCGCCGAGCGCGTAGGGCACGGCGAGATCGACGCCGGCGTCCTGCTGCATCGCCTGATACATCGACCACGGGATGTTGCCGGGCGACGTTTCGAGGTGGAACACGGTGTTCAGCACGAGCTGCAACTGACTACCGCGCGCGCCGAGGACGGCATCGAAGCCGTTGGCGCCGCCGGTGAACGCGGCATACGTCTGGTTCTTGATCGCGAACACCGCCATGACCAGTCCGCAGGCGAGCCCGACCGACAGCACGGTGATGGCCGTGGACAGCAAGTGCTGGCGCAGGCTGCGCCGCACGATGAGCGACAGGCCCGGACGCGTCATGCGTGCGTCACGGCGCCGGACGCGCCGATACCGTCGGTGGCGGCGAGGTTGATGTGCGCGAGGTCGTCGACGCGATCGAACTGATCCAGCACCGCGGGATCGTGGCTGACGAGCAGCAGCGCGGCGCCGGCTTCGCGGCACATGTCGCGAATCAGCGTCAGCGCTTCGCGGGCGTGACGCGCGTCCAGGTTCCCCGTCGGTTCATCGGCAAGCACCAGCGCCGGACGATTGGCGAGGGCGCGCGCCACGGCCACACGCTGTTGCTGGCCAACGGACAGCTGTCGCGGCCGATAGCGCAGGCGATCGCCAAGACCGACACGACGCAGGAGCGCGGTCGCCGCGTCGGCATCCGCGCCGGGACCGAACATCATGCCGAGCATCACGTTCTCGAGCGCGCTGTAAGCCGGCAGCAGGTTGAATGTCTGGAACACGTAGCCGATGCATTCGGCGCGCAGGCGATCCCGCGCTGGTTCGGCGAGGCTGGTGATGTCGCGGTCGAGAATCCACACGCGGCCCGCATCCGCCTGAAGGATGCCAGCGACGATGTGGAGCAGCGTGGTCTTGCCGGAGCCGCTGCTGCCGCGCAGCGCGATCTGCTCGCCGCGGCCGAGCGTAAACGCGGGAATGTGCAGCACCGGCGTCACCTCGCCATCGGGCGAGCGATACGACTTGCGCAGACCGTCGATGCGAAGGGCCGGCCCCGGCGTGCCGGCCGTGGTCATCGGCCGTCCTCGATCTCCACGCTGTCGGCTTCGAGCCGATACAGGCTGGCGACGCGGCCGTTCTTCATCTCTTCGCCAACCTCGAGCCGCCCCTTGACGATCATCCCGAGGTGCGTGAACTTCGCCCGCTTGCCGGTCTTCATGCGGACGAGGATCCACTCGTTCATCCGCACCGGCGCGCCGAAGTAGCACATGTCGATGCTGGCGTTGAGCATGAACAGCGAGACGCCTTCCTGGTTCAGGTCGAGCGGCAGCATGAAGCCGTCCACCGACACCATCTTGCCGTGCAGCGCCTTCACCGACGCCGGGATGACGTTGGCCACCGACACCGGCTTCGGGTCCAGCGGATCAGGCAGTTCGTACTCGTAGTTGCTGAGCGCGTTGAACGACACGCGCTGATAGCCCTGCGCCGACACCAGCGTGCCGACGGCCACCGCGAGCAAGAGGGTCCAGAACCGGAGGCGCATGGGGTAACTGTAAACGAAAGGTGCGGAAGGGTGCTGACAGGTGCTGAAGGGTGCTGAGGGGTGCTGACAGGTGCTGACGGGTGCTGACGGGTGCTGACGGGTGCTGATAGGTGCTTACGTGGGAGGCGGGAGGCCGAGAGAGGGCGAAGCCTCGCCGTAGCGCGAAGCGCGAAGGCGGGAGGCGGGAGGGCGAGACAGGGCGAAGCCTCGCCGTCGCGCCGAGCGATCACGGCGCGGAGGCGGGCCACGGACTCGAGAAGCGCGGGTCGGTGAGGAACGTCTGGTCGGTCAGGCTTTCGAGAAACGCGACGAGCGCGCGCTTTTCCTCGGGCGTCAGGTCGATCGGCTTGACGAACGAACTGCGGCGCGGGCTGGTGGCGCCGATGCCCTTGTTCGGCCCGTCGGCGATCGATCGGCCGCCGGCGGCGTAGTGCTCGATCACCTCCGCCAGCGTCGCGATGCTGCCGTCGTGCATGTAGGGCGCGGTCACCGCGATGTTGCGCAGGCTCGGCGCCTTGAACTTGCCCATGTCCTCCTCGTCTTCGGTGATCGCCATGATGCCGGTGTTCGGCGCCGGATAACTGCCCTGGCCGTCGACGTTGTAGAGCCCGGTATTGTGGAACTCGATCTCGATGAAGCCCTTGCCGGCATAGTCCGCCGTCTCGGTGAAGTTGAAGCCGCCGTGGCAGTGGAAGCACTCCGTGCGCTCGGAGAAGAACAGCGCTTCGCCCTGGCGGGCCAGCGGCGAGATGGCGTTGGCGTCCTGGCCGAGGCGGAAGCGATCGTACGGTGAACGTCCGGTCAGCAGCGTGCGTTCGAACGACGCGATCGCCCTGGTGATGGCGTCGAGCGTGAAGGCGTCGGCAACGTCAGGAAACGCCGCCGCGAACAACTGCCGATAACGCGGTTCGGCGCGGAGTCGCGCCAACAACGCGCCCTCCTGTCCCGACAGGCCGAGTTCCACCGGATCCTCGCCGAACATCGGCACCAGCGCCTGCGATTCGAGACGACGCTGCGTCGGGTTGGCCCAGGTGAGAACGGGACTGTAGGCGACGTTGCCGAGTCCCATGCTGCCGCGTGGGTGCACTTCGCCGGTGACGCCGACGCCGCGCGCCTTCTCGTCGGCAAAGGCGCGCGCCTGTTGATGACACGTCGCGCACGAGAACGTGCCGTCGATCGACAGACGCGTGTCGTAGAACAGGTGCCGTCCGAGCTGCACCTTGGCGTCGCTCATCGGGTTGTCGGCGGGCACCTTCGGCCGCGGCAGGCCAGGCGGCAGGTCCCAGACGTAGCTCGAGCCAGCTGGCGCCGCCGCCAGCGATAACCGCACGCCGCCAAGTTGACGCAGATGCGCCACCAGTTGCCAGCGCGCGCGATCATCGAGCGTGGTCTTGAACGCCGGCATGCCGCTGTCGGCGATGCCCTCCGAGATCACCCAGAAGAGTTCACCATCCGCGTGGCGGCGATAGTCGGGACTGGTGAGGTCGGACGGCGCGGGCGCGCTCGAGCGTCGGGCCACTCCACCCTTGCCGTCAGCGCCATGACAACGCGCGCAGGCGTTCCGATACGCCGCGCTGCCGGCCGTCAGATCCTCCTCGGTCAGCTCGAGAGGACTGATCAGCATGCGCGCCTGCGCCGGCGCATGATGCGCGTGCACGGGCTCCTGCGCCGCGGCCACACGCAGCAGGCCGATCCAGCACGCGGCGGCAAGCGCCAGAATCAACGCCGGCAGGCGGGCCGTCATCGCTGCGGCGTCCGCACGCTGCCTGCAGGCCGCACACGAAACACGCGCTGCACGGCGCCATCGTCACCAAGACCGAGCGCGTTGAGAATCGGCGTGCACTCGCGATCGTCGCGGCTCGACATACAGCCGGCCGCCGTCTTTTCCTGGTTGACGTCGACGTTGGCGTCGGCCAGCAGCGTTGCCAGATCGAACTGAATCACATCGCGCTGCGGCACGAACGGCGTCAGGCTCACGGCGGCGCGATTCGGATGCTTGCAGGCAATCGGCGCCGTGCTCGGTCCATCCGCCGGTTCGCACCCGGTGCTGCCGAGATGAATCATCCAGCCCTTCGGCTGACCGGTTGTGCGCAGATCGATCCGCGCGAACTTGTAGCCGGCGTTCCACGACCAGAAGAGACGCGTGAGATTGAGCGGCGATGAAGCGACCGTCGCCTCGCGATGATTGGCCGCGAACGGCACGCCGAGATCGAACTTCACGCTGGCGTAGTCGCCCGGCGGCACGTGGCCTTCGACGATGTTGCGCAGTTCGGGCGTGCCGCTCGCGCAGGTGCCTTCGCCGTTCTCGAAGTCGAGCAGCGCCACGTCATCCGTCTGCCAGAGGCCGTCCTGCACGAGCGCCACCGGCACGTCGGCGCCGGCGCGCGTGACGAGTCGGATGTTGGAGACGTAGAAGCGGAAGTCCGTGAAGCGGATCGCGGACTGCGTCGTGCCGATGTCCGCGTAGCGCTCAGCGCACGACACCGGCTTCCCGCCGACGACGGCGTCGAAGGTGAGCGTGACGGGCGTAGGTGATTGACCTGCGGCGGTTCGGAACGCGAGCAGAGTGAAGACGATGGCGGCGACGGTGACTGAACGAAACATGCGCGCTCCTTGCCTGATGAGCTGGAGCGGACAGTCTGCGTGCTCAGTGCGCAGGCGGCAATGCGGCGAATCGTCGCAGCCAGTCGATGACGTCGGCAAGAATCCGCGGGCCTTCGGGCTCGTTGTGCAGTTCGTGCCGCAACCCCGGATACGTCCGCCGCGTCACCTGCGGCGCGCCGTCGAACACCGCCGACGCCGCCGGCGGCACGAGTCCATCGTCTTCACCGTGCAGTACGAGTGCCGGCATGGTGAAGCCGCGCGGGGCCAGCGCCCGCATGCGGGCCTGCTCACGCAGACCGGCCGCGGCGAACCTCGTCGTCGAGTGCCGCACGCAGAGCGGGTCGCGTGCCGTTCGGGCGCCCACCTGGTCGTCGCGCGACAGCGTGCTGCGGTCGATGCCGTTCGGCAGCCGCAACTGCGGCGCGATCCGCGCGAGGACGGGCGCCGCCAGCTTCTTCCATCGCGCCAGCGTCGAGTCCAGCGCCGGAGAGGCCAATACGATCGCCGCGGGCTGCGGGCAACGTCCATCGAGCGCATAGCCGGCAACGACCAGCGCGCCCATCGAGTGGCCGTAGAGCACCAGCGGCAGTGCCGGCGATGCGGCCGCGACCGCCTCGCAGCGTGACTGCAGGTCGTCGTGCAGCAGCGAC
The DNA here is from genome assembly GCA_020851325.1 of Acidobacteriota bacterium. Lineage (GTDB taxonomy): Bacteria > Acidobacteriota > Vicinamibacteria > Vicinamibacterales > UBA2999 > VFZN01. The sequence goes on from JADZCY010000279.1 coordinate 41,451, forward strand.
CAGTGCGCGACGTCTCCGCGTGGTCCGCCGGAGCCGCCCGTGCCGCGGTGATCGTAGGCGTGCACGTCGAGTCCGGCCGCGGCCATCTGCGTGCCGACGTGGTCGTAGCGCCCGCTGTGCTCGCCCAGACCGTGGACGAGCAGCACCGCCGCCCACGGCGTCCCCGCCGCCGGCCAGTGCCGCGTGAGTAGATCGGTGCCGTCAGGCGCGCGAGCGACGGAAGTACTCGAAGACACCAACTGAACCATGCGGCGCTAGACTAACAAGATGCGGCGCCATCGAGGCCGGGAGAAACCCCGCCGCAATCGCGGCCGTCCAATGAGTATGACCATGCAACACTCCCCCGTCGCCTCCGCGCTGTTGGTGTTCACGCTGCTTTTTGCGCCGGCGCCGCTGCTCGCGGACGATCGCGACGACGACGCACCGGCCGAGCGCTTCGTGCAGATCGAGGACAACCTCTACCGCGGGGCGCAGCCGGACGAAGATGGCTTCCGCCGCCTCCGCGACCTCGGCATCCGCACCATCGTCAGCTTCAGGAACGACGCGTCGGAGCAGGCACTCGTCGAGTCGCTGGGCATGCGCTTCGTCAACATCCCGATCACGTTCCGCGTGTTCGGCTGGGGCGACGACTTCGACTTCGAGCACGTGCAGCAGTTCATGGAGGTGGTGGACGATCCGTCCGCCGGCCCCATCTTCTTCCACTGCAAGCGCGGCGCCGACCGCACCGGATCGATCGCCGCGATCTACCGCATCGCCCGTCAGGGCTGGGACGCCGAAGCGGCGTACGACGAGGCGCGCGATCGCGGCATGCGCTGGTGGTACTTCCCGGTTGAGGGTAAGATTCGCGAGTTCGCGCGGCAGTTGCAGCAGTCGGCAACTGAACAGTAACGTCGCTCCTCTCCGGATCACACCCATGAACCCCACATGCCTCAGCCTGGCGCTGGTGGCGGGGCTGGCCACGGCCGCCTCCGCGCAAACCAACGCGCCTGTTCTTCGCTCCGCGCTCCACGACTTCCGCGTCGTCACCGTTGTTCCCGAGATGGTGCAGCCGTGGGCGATCGCGTTCCTGCCCGGCGGCGACATCCTGATCACCGAACGCCCCGGCCGCCTGCGCATTCTGCGTAACGGCGCGCTGCTGCCCAAGGCTGTGGAAGGCGTGCCCGCGGTGTCGAGCGCCAACTCGCAGGCCGGTCTGCTCGAGGTGGTGCCGCATCCGGACTTCGCGACCAACCGGCTGCTCTATATCAGCTACTCGAAACCGCTCGGCGGAGACGACACCACCACCGCGCTCATCCGCGCGAAGTTCGAGAACGATCGCCTGACGAACGTCGAGGAACTGTTTCAGTCGGTGTCGAAGGGCCGCGGCCACTACGGCGGCAAGATCGCGTTCGACGGCAAGGGCCATGTGTTCCTGTCGCTCGGTGATCGCCAGGTGCTGCCCGAAGGCGACGAAGCGGCACTGCTGAAGCATCCGGCGCAGGACCTGAGCAATCATCACGGCACCATCGTGCGGCTGCACGAGGACGGCCGCGTGCCCGCCGACAATCCGTTCGTCAACAACAAGAGCGCCAAGCCCGAGATCTGGAGCTACGGCCACCGCAACGTGCAGGGCCTGGTCGTCCATCCGCAAACCGGCGACGTGTGGGCCAACGAGCACGGACCGATGGGCGGTGACGAGTGGAACCGCGTGCTGCCGGGCCGCAACTACGGCTGGCCGGTGGTCGGCTTCGGCGTGAACTACGTCACCGGCAAGGCGATTCATCCGGGGACGATGCGCGAGGGGATGGAAGCGCCGAAGCACGTGTGGGTGCCGTCGATCGGCATCTCGGGCGCGATGATCTACACGGGCGACAAGTTCCCGCAGTGGCGCGGCAGCGCGTTCATGGGCGGAATGGCCGGTCAGCGGCTCGAACGTCTCGTCATGCGCGGCGACAATGTGATCGCGCACGAAAGCCTGGTGCCCGGCATGGGTCGCATCCGCGACGTGCGTCAGAGCCCCGACGGGTTCATCTATCTCGTCGTCGACGATCGCGACGGGAAGCCGACGCCGATCTACCGGTTGGAGCCCGTGGATCGGACGACGGTCAGATAGGACCGCTCGCCTTCGCGCTACGGCGGATATCGCCCACCATGAGATGGCTTCGTAGCCTCGCGGTGGCCGTAGTTCTGGCGGCGGCGTTCTCCACGATCCCGTCGAGCGCGGTGACGCGGCTGGCGTCGGCCGACGGACAGTTCTGGGACATCCAGGACACGTCGCCGTGGGCGACCGACAGCGGCGGCATCGCCACCGGCGGCGGCGCCAATCCGTTCAACGGGTTCGGATACCTGAAGCTCTCGCTCTCGCCCGGAGCGCAGCGTGCGGACGGACCCGCACCGCGCCAAGTCGATGGGTCGGGTCCCGCCACCCGTCTCACGCTTCCCGACGCCATCTACCTGCGCGGCTTTGGTCTCGCGCACGACGGCAGCGAACGCTTCGACAGCCTCACGCCCGTGCTGCACGACGGCATCGTCGTGGCGCGGGCGATCTACGCGCCGCGCGACACCAACTACCTGCGTTATTACGACAGCTTCACCAACGCGACGACGACGCCGCGCGAGATCGAGGTCGCGTGGGGCGGCGCCGCCGGTGTGTACGAGGACGGCGGTCGCGTCGCCGTGGCCGTCACGTCGAGCGGCGATCGCACGATCGATCGCGGGGACACGTTCGTCACCGTGATGCAGAACGCGAGCGCCGTGGCGGATCTCCAGCAGGGCCCGTCCGGCCACGGGCCGTCGGCGCATGTGCTCGGTGATGCAAACGCCACCGTGTTCGCGCGCGCCGGCGACATGTATGCGAATCCCTTCACCGACGCGTATCCCGGCTTTGATCCGGCGCACATCGGCTACGTCTATCGCCTGTCGCTCGCGCCGGGCCAAACAGCGGCGCTGGTCACCTTCGTCGTCAAGGGCCTGAGTGAGGTGTACGACCCGCGCGGCGGTTATCCGATTGCGGCGCGCGACGCGCTGCTGTCCAACTGGTCGGCGCCGGTTTATGCGGGCGCGGATCGCAAGGTTCCGGCCGCCGGCACCGAGATCGCACGCGTCACCGAGCAGGCTCGGCGTCTCGTCGCCGAACCGGATCTGCGCGGTCTCACCACCCGCCAGCGCGCGGCAATCGTCAACTGGTCGTCGGCGCGCGTCTTCGGCGCCAGTGGAGCGCCGACGATCGCCGAGTTCTCGGTGGTCGAGAAGACCGTGAACGAACTCGCCGAGGCGATGCGCACCGGCGCGACGACGAGCGAGGACATCGTTCGCGAGTATCTCGTGCGGCAGACGCTGCACGATCGCCACGGTTCGACGCTGCGCGCCGTGTTATCGCTGAACCCACGCGCCATCGCCGATGCTCGCGCCCGCGATGCCGAACGCGCGGCCGGACGCGTGCGCGGTCCATTTCACGGCGTGCCGATTCTGCTGAAGGACAACATCGACGCGACGGAACTGCCGACGACGGGTGGGGCGCGTGCGTTGATCGATCATCGACCGCGGGTGGATTCGCGCGTCGCCGCCGGGATGAAGGCGGGCGGCGCCATCATCCTCGGCAAGGCGAACCTCGACGAGTTCCCCTTCGGCGACTTCGGCGTCAGCACCCTCGGCGGCATCGTCGGCAACGCCTATGACCCGACGCTCAGCACCGCGGGATCGAGCGGCGGCAGCGCGACGAGTGTCGCCGCCAGTCTCGTTACGCTGGCCTTTGGCACCGACACGTGCAATTCGCTGTCGAACCCGGCCGCGTTCGCGTCGCTGGCGACGATGAGGGTGACGCGCGGGCTGGTGAGCCGGGCGGGCGTGATGCCGCTCAATCCCTACAACGACGCCGTTGGTCCGATGGCGAAGTCGGTGCGCGAAGTGGCGCAGGCACTCGACCTCGTCGCCGGCACCGACGCCGACGATCCCGCGACCGCCGAGGCCAACGCGCACATCCGTGGCTCGCTCGCTGCCGATCTCGACACCGCGACGCTGAAGGGCAGGCGCATCGGCATCTTTCGTCAGCGCTTTGTCGGCATCACCGGCGAACGCGAAGTGGCCGACGCGATGGCGCGTGTCGTGAAGGAACTGCAGGCCGCGGGCGCCATCACGGTGGATGTCGCCATTCCCGACTACGACGCGAAATACGCGGCCGCACGCGGCGCCGCACCGGGCTCTCTGCGCGACGCGTGGACGGCCTATCTCTCACGCGGCGCCAAGCCTGGCGAACGGGTGTTGACGATTCAGGATCTGATCGACTCCGGCAAGATGGCGCCGGCCGGTCAGCGCCGGCTGGAGGGCATGCTCGCGCCAACGCCGGCAGGCGCCGAACTCGCCGCGGCCGTGCAGCGCTTCGAAGACGCGCGCGCGACCTTCCGCCAGCACTTCGTCGATCTGATGGACCGCGAACGCCTCGACGCGTTGATGTATCCGGCCAATCACGCGCGCCCGGCAACGCATGAAGGCGGCGCGGAGCGGTATGGTTCGGAGCCCGGCACGTGCCAGGAAAGCGCGGCCACAGGGTTGCCGCAGATCACCGTCCCGGCCGGCTTTCTCGCCGGGCGTTATCCGGTGGGCGTGTCGTTCCTGGGCCGCCGATGGGCCGACCGTGAACTGCTTGGCATCGGTTACGCGTACGAGCAGGCCACGGGCCACAGGCCACAGATGGGGCACAGATAGCACAGGCCACAGATTGCACAGATGACACAGATGGCACAGGCCGCAGATTGCACAGATGACACAGGCCACAGATGGCACAGATGACACAGATAAGGGGTAGGCGGCAGATGCGCAGATAACCGACGGGAAGAACGGCCGCAGACGTCACAGGGCGAAGAACAGCCGCAGATGCGCAGATATGCATACAAGGCTTTCAGTTTGAAGCCGGGCAAGCCCTCCAAGCCCACCAAGCCCTCAGCCCGCGAGCCCCCAGTCCTCCAGCCCTCCAGCCCTCCGGCCCTCCAGTCCTCCAGCCCTCCAGCCCTCCAGTCCCCCAGACGGCCAGACCGCCAGACGTGACGAGCGGCACAGCGACAGGTGAATCGGCGATCCGCCAATCATCAATCGTCAACAATCGCCCACTCCCCCGATCGTCCAATTGCCGATGTATTGGCCTCTACGGCCCCCTGCGCCGGCGACCGATACGAAGAGCGCCACTGCCGACGGGACGAACCATGAACTTGCGCGCTCTTGCACTGATCTTCACACTCGCGTTCGCTGCTCCTGCCTTTGCCGCGCAAAGCGATCAGGGCCGCTTCACCGGTCGCGTCACCGACGGCTCGGGCGGCGCGCTGCCGGGTGTCACCGTGACGATCACCGGCGCGCGCGGGTCGAAGCCCGTCGTCGTGACCACCGACAGCGTCGGCCAATACCAGTCGCCGCCACTTCCCGACGGCAGCTACGCGGTCAGCTTCGAACTCACCGGCTTCGAGACGCGTGCCAACCCGACGGTGCTGCTGCGAGGCGGCGAGGTGTTCGTGCTCGACCGGCAGTTGGCCATTGCCGCACTGAGTGAGACCGTCGAAGTGACCGGCGCCGCGCCACCGCCGCCCGTCATTGCGCCGCCGCCCCCGCCGCTGCGCGTGCAGCCGAAGACGATTCCCATTCCGAAGGTCGTGCTCGCCTCGGTGTGCGCACCGACCCGGCCTGGCGACGTGGACCAGACGGTGGCGCACATCCTCGGCCACCGCTACGACACACGACGCGAACTGTTCAGCCAGGGCGATGTGCTGCGCATCGACGTCGGCGCCGACATGGGCATCGGCGTCGGCCAGAACTACGTCGTTCGGCGTCGCGTGCAGATTGGCGAGCGGCGCGCCCAGGCGAAGGACGCCACGTTCGGCGAACAGACGGCGGGACTGGTGCAGGTGGTCGAGACCACGCCCGACGCGGCGGTCGTCGTCGCCGTCTACGCCTGCGGCGAGTTCATGCCCGGCGACAGCCTCGAGCCCTTCGACGCGCTGCCGGTGGTGCAGGCGCAGGCGCCCGGCACGCCGCAGTTCGACGAACCGGCGCGCGTCGTCTTCGGCGAACAGGGCCGCATGCTCGGCGCCGGTGGACAGATGGTGGTGATCGATCACGGCTCGGCGCACGGCGTCACGCGCGGCCAGCGCGTCACGATCTTCAAGCGCGCCCAGGGCAGCGACGGCCCCGTCATCGCCCTCGGCGATGGCATCGTCTCGGTGGTGCGCCCGCAGTCGTCCACCATCCAGATCACGCGCACGACCGAGGCCGTCGAAATCGGCACGCTGATGGCGCTGCACAAGTAAAAGTCTGGAGGGCAGGAGGGCTGGCGGACTGGAGGGCTGGAGGGCCGGGCGCGAAGGCGGTGCCGGCTGCTGGTGGCCCTTCGAGGTCGGCCGACGCACGCTGCCGACAAACGGCCCGCTGGTCGGCACTCGGCCGTGTTTGAGCTCGAAAAGGCAGGCGAGTTGGCCCAAGCGCTTGTTTGCCACAGCGGGGCGTTTGACCGGCCGACCGAGGGGCCACCGGCAGCCGGCACCGCCTTCGCGCCCGTAATCACGCATCTTGTGCGCCCGGAACTTCCGCTGTGCGTTGACCGTCCTCCGATTCGTGAATGATCTGAAAGTTTCCTTCCGGCTCCTCGTCAAATCCCCCGGCTTCACCCTCGCCGCCATCGTCGTGCTGGCCCTCGGCATCGGGCTGAACGCGGCGATGTTCAGCGTGTTGCACGCGACGGTGTTCGCCGGCCGCGCCTTCCCCGACGCGGACCGCGTGGTGCAGATCTTCAGCCACGACACGCGCACGCAGGCCTATCGCGCGTTTGCGTATCCCGTCTATGCGGAGCTGTCTGGGCGCACGGATGTGTTCAGCGGCGTCCTCGCGCACCGGCCCGTGATCGTCGGCGTCGGCGCGGACGCGGAATCGCGGCGATCGATGTCGGCCGTCGTCAGCCAGAACTACTTCGACGTGCTCGGCGTCGCGCCCGTGCGCGGGCGCGTCTTCACCGCGGAGGAATCGACGCCGGGCCGCGCCGCCATGGTGGCCATCGCGAGTCATGCGTATTGGAAGCGCACCGGCTTTGCGCCCGATATCATCGGCCGCACCGTTCGCATCAACGAACATCCCACCACGATCATCGGCGTGATGCCCGAGGGATTCACGGGGACGATGATGGTGTTCGGGCCGGAGTTGTATTTCCCGCTCGGCGCGTATGACGTGTTGTCGAACGATGTCGGCAGCGACGGCGCGCTTGGCATGCGGGCGCGTTCGTTGAGCGACCCACACAGCGAAGCGCTGTTCGTCGTCGGGCGACTGCGCGACGGCGTCGCCTTTGCGGCGGCGTCACAAGCAGTGGCCCTGTACGGGCAGAGCATGGCGCGGGCGCTGCCAGCAGAGTACGAACATCAGATGCTCTCCATCGGTGCCCTGCCTCGCCTGTCCACCAGCACCGACCCTTCTGATGAATCCGTGCTGGGACCGCTGGCCGCTGTGTTCCTGGGCATGACGGGCGCCGTGCTGCTGACGGTGTGCCTGAACCTGGCGTCGATGCTGCTGGCGCGCGGGCGGGCACGCCGGAAGGAGTTTGCGGTACGCCTCGCGCTCGGCGGCGGTCGCGGCCGCCTCGTCCGGCAGTTGCTGATCGAAGGCTTCGTGCTCGCACTCGCCGGCGGTGCGCTCGGCCTGGCGCTCGGCAGTTGGGGCCTGCAACAGTTGGTCGCGGCGTTCTCGTCCCGCATCCCCATCACCATTGGCATCAGCGACAGCGTGTCGCCGGCACTGGCGGTGGCGACGATCTTCTTTTCGCTGGCGGCCACGCTCGGCTTCGCGCTCGGGCCCGCCCTCCGCAACACGCGGCTCGACCTGCTGACCGATCTCAAGGCGCAGCCGGGCGACGATGCGGCGCCGCGGCGATGGCGATTCGTGCCGAGGAACCCGCTGGTCGCGACGCAGGTGGCGCTGTCGCTGTGTCTGTTGATTGCCGCCGGCTTGTTCCTGCGCATGGCGCTTACCGGTGCATCCACCGACCTCGGCTACCGCGCCGACGACACCGTCCTCGCGGAAGTGGACAGCCAGCTTGGCGGCTTCACGAAAGCGCACAGCCTCGACCTGTATGCACGCATCGAGCATCGGCTGTCGGCGCTGCCGGGCGCGCCCGTCGTCAGCATCGGCGCGGTGGTGCCGATGGGCATGGTCAACTACTTCAAGAACGTGCGCCGCGCCGGCATTGCGCCGCCGCCGGGCAGCAAGCCGACGACGCCGGAAGCCGGGCAGTCGTTCGGCGTGCCGCTCAACGCCGTGGGCACGAGCTACTTCGACGCCATGGGCGTGCGGTTGCTGCGCGGACGGACGTTCACGCCCGCCGAGACGTTCAGCGAGGGCGCGCCGGCCGTGTCGATCATCGACGAGGCGCTGGCGCTCGAGCTGTGGCCGGACGGCTCGGCGCTCGGCCAGCGGATCCAGTGGGCCAGCGACTCAGAGTCCGGCACCCCCGCCACGCCGATGGAAGTCGTCGGCATCGTCGCGTCGACGCGCGCGGGATTGTTCGAGAAGGAACCGCGCGGCGCCGTGTACGTGCCGTTTGCGCAGGGCTTCACCGGCAACGCGTTCTTCCATGTGCGGCCGTCACGGCCGGACGCGGATCTGCCGACCGCCGTGCGCCGCGAGATCCGTGATGCCGCCGCCGGTCTGCCGTTGTTCAACGTGCGCACGTTCAGCACGCACATGGCCGTGGCGCCGGAATACTGGGCGCTCAGCATGGCCTCCGCCGGGTTCGCCTTCTTCGCCGGCATGGCGATGGTGGTGGCGCTCGTCGGCCTCTACGGCGTCACCGCCTACACGGTGGAACGCCGCACGCGTGAAATCGGCGTCCGCGTCGCCGTCGGCGCCCGGCCGGTGGAAGTGATCCGCTTGATCCTCGGCGAGGGCATGGTGACGACGATGGCGGGCATTGGTGCGGGATGGGTGCTGGGCCTCGGCGTCGGCCGCGCGATGTCGAGCATCTTCGTCGACGTCGCCGCCTTCGACGGCTGGACGTTCGCTCTCGTCCCCGTTGCGTTCGTGGTGTCGTCAGCGATCGCGACGTTCGTCCCCGCCCGCCGCGCCGCACGCATCAACCCGGTCACCGCGTTACGTGCGGAGTGACTCGGAGGGCTGGAGGACTGGAGGGCTGGAGGACTGGAGGGCTTGAAGGGACCGCCCGCTTCGCGGTCGGTAGGGCAAATCCAGGACCGCGCTGCGCGCGGTAGGGCGCGGGCCCGCGCTTCAGCCTTTCAGCCCCTCCAGCCCCCCAAGCCCTCCAGGCCCCCAGCCCTTCAAGCCCTCCAAGCCCTCCGAGCCCTGCCAAGCCCCAAGCCCCAAGCCCTTCAAGCCGTCCTTTCAGCTTTCCGTGAGCCGTGCGCCGTAGGCCGTGGCCGTGGGCCGAGAGCCGTGAGTCGTGCGCCGTGAGCCGTGGCCGTGGGCCGAGAGCCGTGAGCCGTGAGCCGTGAGCCGTGGCCGTGGGCCGAGAGCCGTGGGCCGCGAGCCGTGAGCCGTGGCCGTGGGCCGAGAGCCGTGAGCCGTGAGCCGTGGACAAGAGTTCTTGCCTAGGACCTAAGACCTAAGACCTAGGACCTAAGACCTTTTCCAGTTTTCCATTCGCCCGCCGATTATGCCGGGGGACTCGCGTGAGCCGATGTGCACGGACCGGCGCGCGATGACCCTGGACCCTGGACCATGAAACCCAGTCTGCTGCAGCGACTGCTCCACCCCGGCACCGCCGGCGCCGGAGGTGTGCGCGGCACCACCGTCGTCCGCGAAGAGCGGGGATCGGGCGCGGGCGCCGTGTTGTTTCAGCCCTACGCGGTGAAGGAGTTCATCCCCGACCCCGACGCGACGCCGACACCGGACGAACCGCGGGAAGAGCGCCGCGCGCCGGCAAGCCGCGAAACCAACGAGCCGTCGCCGACCGCCGCTGAAACCGCGCCTGAATCGACACGCCGCGCGCACGCGGTGCTCGAGCCGCGCCGCCCCAATCCGGTGGCCGAGGAGTGGCGCCGCACCAGCCCCGACGTATTTCTTTCTATCGCACAGCGATTCTGCGCCCGCGCGCCGAAGGCCGCCGAGGAACTGCGCGAGTATTGCCTCGCGGGTGAATCGCTGCGCCTCGGCAAGCTGGCGACGTCGTTGAAGCCGACGCTCAGCCTGTTCGACAGTACGGCCGGCGACGCGGCGGATCGCGTCGAGCGACTCGTCGCCGAAGGGCGCGTGGACGGCCTGCCGCTCGAAGTGCTCGCCCTCGAACACGAAGTGTGGCGCGTCGCCGCCGCGTGGGCCGACGCCGCGCGTGCGACCGCCGTCGCCAACCCGGTGGCATCGTGAACATTCTTGTTGCCGACAGCGATCAGGGCATTCGCAACGCGTTGCGCCGCGTCCTCGAGCAGGCCACCGACTGCGTGGTGACCGAGGTGGACAACGGCCTCGACCTGCTCGAACAGCTCGAAGTGCAGCGATTCGATCTCGTCATCCTCGATCTCGTCATGCCCGGCCTCGACGGTCTCGAGGTGCTGCAGATCATCCGCAGCTCCGACGGCCTCCGCGACCTGCCCGTCATCGTCGTCACGGCGGTGAAGGACGAGCGCGGCGTCGCGGATGTGATTCGCCTGGGCATCACCGACTACGTCACCAAGCCGCTGCGCCCGGATCGCCTGGCGACGCGCCTTGGTCACGTGCTGCAGACGACGCTCGGCGGTGTGATGAACGAACGCCGCCTGCACTCGTCGTTGACGCCGGGCAAGTCGATCATGATCGTCGACGCCAACGCCGAGTTCCGCGGGTTCTTCGCCAGCGTCATGGCCGTGCGCAATCCGGTGATCGAAGCCGCCAGCGGCGCCATCGCGCTGAAGCTGTGCCAACAGGAGCCGCCGGCCGCTGTCTTCATCGGCCCCGACACCGGCACGCTCTCGCCCGAAGCGCTGGTGCGAAAGCTGCGCGCCACCACCGGCGTCTCGATGACCTCCGTGCTCGGCGCCTGGCCGAAGGGCCGTCTCGATGCCGCGCGCGACAGCGGACTGTTCGACGAAGTCATCGCGCGCACGTTCGTGCCCGACGTGCTCAAGGGCCAGCTCGAAGAGGTCTATACACGCAGCACCGCCACGGATGGCGGACGTGACGTCTCGGCCACCGCCGAAACCGTGCTGCGCCAGCTCGAACCACGCACGCGCTCGACGATCGAGCAGGTGTTCGGGATGATGCTGGCCACCGATCTGGTCAGCAGCCTCACGCCGCCGCCGTCTGGTCCCGCGGTGGTCTCCTCTGTCGACATCAGCCAGGGTAGCGGTCACCCGCTCGTCTTCCGCATGGTGATGCCGGTCGACCATGCCCGCCAGTTCGCCGCGCGCCTGCTCCTCATCGACGAGGCTTCCACGGACGATGCGATGTCGGGGATGAAGGAAGTGGCCAACGTCATCGTCGGGCGGATTCAGAAGACGCTCGTCGATGCCGGCACCAGCGTCACCTGCGGCGCGCCGCAGGTGCGCCTGGCCGACGTGCCGCCACGTTTCACCGAAACGACACCGACCCGAATCGTGCAGTTCTTCGAGACGGAACACGGCGAGCCACTCTTCGGCGTCGAACTGGATGGCACTGCCGCCTGACAGGACACGGAACATCGGCAATCGGGGGATTCAATCGACCGATTAGAATTGCCGATGTTCCTGTCCCGTCCTCCCGGAGACCATATGACTCGCATGCTTTCGACAGCCTTCTTGTTGACCGGCCTGCTGTGCTCAGCAGTGGCTGCTGCACAGAACGTCACCGAATACCGCGTGCTGGCGACGAACAAGACGTCGACCATGCAGAAAGAGATGAACGAGGCGGCTGAAGCCGGCTTCCGCTTCGGCGGCGTCATGGGCGGCGAGACGACGTTCGGCGGGTCGGAGGTGGCCGTGATCATGACGCGGTCGGCGGCGGCGAAGGGCCGTTTCGGCTATCGCCTGCTGGCGACGAGCAAGACGTCGACGATGCAGAAGGAGATGCAGGAAGCGGGCGACGCCGGCTACGAGTACAAGGGACAGACGGTCTTCAGCAGCACCTTCGGCGGCAAGGAAGTCGTCGTCATCCTGGAGCGAGACAACGACGCGCCGAAGGCCGGGCCGTTCGAATACCGCCTGATGGCGACGAAGAAGACGAGCACGCTGCAGAAGGAATTGCAGGAAGCCGGTGCCGCCGGCTACGAGTTCGTCGGCATGACCGTCGCCGACACGCTGGTCGGTGGTTCCGAGCTGGTGGCGATTCTGCGACGCAGGCCGCAATGACGAGACGCTGGCTGTGGTCGTCCCTGGCGCTCGTCCTCGGCGCCGTAGCATTGGTGCAGGCACGGCAGACTGACGGAAGCCGGGCGTATCTCACGTGGTCGGAGAGCGCCGCCAAGGCCATTGGCGAGCGCGCGTATCAGAGCGGACGCGTCGGAGGTTTCTTCGATTTCCGCGTGCTCAAGACGGAGCGCTCGTACAACTACAAGCTGGCAGCGACGCTGCTGTCGCGGCAGACGATCCGCGCCACGGCGCGGCTCCTCCAGCTTCAGAGCCGACTGCGCGACGACGCGGCCGCGGCGCTGGTGACCGAGGCAGAATCGGTGGACGGCCTGGTCGTGATGGTCGAGATCGATCCGCGCGAGGGATCAGGCGTGATCCCGCTGGAGTGGGAAGCGTTCCTGCAGCTTCCAGACGCGGAATCCGAAGCCGTCGCCGGCGTCAAGATGCCCGAACTGCGAGATCGCAAAGCGCTGGCCGGCACCAGGCGGCGAAACTACGACTATGACCGCTTCTGGGTGGTGTTTCCGGCGAGAGACGCTGCCGCGATGGCTGCCGAAGGCAAGGGGCTGGAACTCGTGGTCCGAATCTACAACCACGAAGGCCGGGTGACGTGGCCGGCGGGAGCGGTTCAGTAGGACGTTGCCCGGGAATATTGGGGTCTGGAAACAACCCTCCAGCCCTCCAGTCCTCCAGCCCTCCAGCCCTATCTCGCCTGCTTCTCCTTGACGACCACCCGGTTCTTGCCTTCGTGCTTGGCCGCATACAGCGCGCGGTCGGCACGTTCATACAGGCTGGTGGTGGTATCGCCGGTCGAGAACTCGGCCAGGCCGCAGCTCACCGTCGGCCCCGTGGGCAGCGGCGGTTCATCCGCGGGCGGGACGAAGAGCTTGCCGAGCGCGCCGACGAAGCGGGCTTCCGCCTGTTTCAGCGTCATGTTGCGGATCACCACCGCGAACTCGTCGCCGCCGAGGCGGGCGACGAGATCCTCGTCGCGCAGCATGCGGCGCAGGCCCTGGGCCAGCATCACCAGCACGCGATCGCCGACGGCGTGACCGTGCGTGTCGTTGATGCCCTTGAAGTTGTCGAGGTCGAGCATGGCGAGCACGAACCGCGAGTCGGCCAGGCGGACGCGCGTCATCAGCTCGCGATCGAGGGCGCCGCGGTTCGAGGCGCCGGTCAGCGCATCCTGCGAGGCTTCGCGCCGCGAGGCCTGCAGCTGCTGTTCGAGCTGCGTCACCTTGTCGTTGAAGGCGCGCTGCTTGGCGTCCCACGCGGCGCGGCGTTCCGCCGCCACCTTCTTCAGCACCGCCACCTGCGACACCAGCAGGTTCTTGACGATCAGCGGATCGTCCAGCTCGGCGATCATCTCGAAACGGTTGGTCGAGGCGTCGATGCTATCGTGCAGCGTGTTCATCTCGACGCCGACCGACGAGACGGCGTCGCGCACCAGCGCCACCAGGTCCATCATTTCGCGCTTGCGGTCGTTGCGGCGCTTGCGGATCCGCTGGCTGACGGCCTGGACGCGGACGAGGCACGAATGCGCGGCGTCACCCTGGCCGTCGGGCACGAGGCCGACCGACTGGGCCAGTTGTTCGAGCTCCGAGACGAGCGGCAGGTCCGCCGGATCGTCTTCGGCCGACACGAGTTCACCCATCACCACCAGCGCCCGGGCAACGAACCCACGCAGCCAGTCGGACTGGGGGGCAGAAGTCGGGCTGGCAGCCCGCTTCCAGTCGACGGTAATCAGTTCTTGTGAGGCCATGACTCGTACCGCTCTGAATCGGCAGGCCCGGCCGGGTCTTGAGGCGGCACCCCTCCAGCACCTTTCAGCACCTGTCAGCACCCCTCAGCACCTGTCAGCACCTGTCAGCACCTGTCAGCACCCTTCAGCACCTGTCAGCCCAGCACCTTTTTAAGTGTTCCAACATCTAATTAGCATCATGGCGCAGACACTGGAACTTGGTCTCGATACCTTTGGCGACATCACGCACGACGCCTCCGAACAACCCCTCTCCCACGCCCAGGTCCTTCGCAACATCGTCGACGAGGCCGTCCTTGCGGATGAGCTTGGGCTGGCGTTCATCGGCGTCGGCGAGCACCACCGGCCGGATTTCGCGGTGTCGGCGCCGGAGGTGCTGCTGGCGGCCATCGCCAGCCGGACGAAGCAGATTCACCTCGGCTCGGCGGTCACCGTGCTCAGTTCGGACGACCCGATCCGCGTCTATGAACGCTTCTCCACCATCGACGCCGTGTCGAACGGCCGGGCGGAAGTGATCGTCGGCCGCGGCTCGTTCACCGAGTCGTTCCCCCTGTTCGGCTTCGACATGTCGCAGTACGAACTGCTCTTCGAAGAGAAGCTGGAGATCTTCGCGGCGCTGGCCTCGGGCGAACCGGTGTCGTGGTCCGGCAAGACGCGGCCGCCGCTGACGGATCAATCGGTGTATCCGCCGCTCGAAGGCAAGCGGCTGAAGACGTGGGTGGGCGTGGGCGGCAGTCCCGAGTCGGTCATCCGCGCCGCGCGGCACGGCCTGCCGCTGATGCTCGCCATCATCGGCGGCGCCGCGTCCCGCTTCGCGCCGTACGTGGACCTGTATCACCGCGCGTTGAAGCAGTTCGACCGCGAGCCGCTGCCGATCGGCGCGCACTCCCCGGGGCACGTCGCTGCCACCGACGAACAGGCGCGCGAGGAACTGTGGCCGGCCTACCGGGCGGTGATGTCGCGCATCGGCCGCGAACGCGGCTGGCCGCCGGTGACACGGGCGCACTTCGAACAGGAAGCCGGCCCCTTCGGCGCGCTCTATGTCGGGTCGCCGGCGACGGTCGCGGCGAAGATCGTCACGACGGCAAAGACGCTGGGCCTCAGCCGCTTCGACCTGAAGTACAGCAACGGCACCCTGTCGCACGAGAAGATGCTCGAGAGCATCCGGCTGTATGGGACGGAGGTCGCCGAGGCGGTGAAGGAAGGACTTAGGACTTAGGTCCTAGGTCCTAGGTCCTAGGTCTTAGGCAAGAACCTCCGCCCACGACATCCGGTCCGTTGGTTCTTCGTGGACAAGGGCCTTTGCTTAGGACTTAGGACTTAGGTCCTAGGTCTTAGGTCCTAGGCAAGAGCCTCCATCCACGAATCCCAGGACCGGCGAGTCTTTTGTGGACAAGAGTTCTCGCTTAGGACTTAGGTCCTAGGTCCTAGGTCCTAGGTCTTAGGTCCTAGGCAAGAACCTCTATCCACGAATCCAAGGACCGGCGAGTCTTTTGTGGACAAGAGTTCTCGCTTAGGACCTAGGACTTAGGACCTAGGACCTAAGACCTATTTCGCCGCCGCCGTGAGGTCGAAGCCGGTCAGTTCCGCGAGGCGGACGAGGGACAGGACCTCGGCGTAGCGCTGGCCCTTGATGTCCCACGTCGGGTAGCTGGCAATGCCGGCGGTGCGGCATTCGGCGGTCTGCGGCGTCCCCGGGCCGCCGGTGCTGCACTCGATGTAGGGCAGGCGTTTCTGCGCCGGGCCGAACATGTCCTTCTGATCCGTGCAGTGCGGGCACCAGTAGGCGCCGTACATCTTCACGCCGGTGTCGGCGAGGTGCACGGCCAGCGCGCGCGACACCGGATCTTCCACCGACGGCGGATTGCCGATGACGCCGGTGTAGTTGAGGTGCAGCAGACCGATCAGCGCCAGCACGCCGACCGCGCGTTTCGTGATCCACGGCTGCCACGAGAACCGCGGCAGCGCCGGCCGCTGGATGGTGAGCAGCGCGAAGATCGCCGTCATCAACGCCAGCGAGGTGAGGCAGTACGGGCAGGCGCCGCCAAGGATCGTCAACGAGACGATGGTGAGATAGACGCTGTAGAGGACGCCGAGGAGTGCGATGGTCCACGCCCAGCGCCACTGCGTGTCGGCACGTTTGACGAACGCCAGCCCGGCCAGCGTGGCGTACGACAGGAAGCCCCAGAACGCCGTCGGCATGTCGAAGAGCGTCGCCCAGCGACTGCTCAGTACCACGTCGCAGCCGCTGCCGGCGGTGCAGCCCTGCACCGCCTGACCGGCCATGCTGGTCCAGGTGAGGTAGCCGGCCAGCGCGCAGCCGACGAGGCTGAGCGCAAGCAACGGCCAGTTCGGCGCGTCCCGCAGCAGCGCCTTCGACGTGCCCTCACCGTAGCTGTCCCGCTTCGCATTCGACTTCCGGCCCATGCATGGCAGTGTAGACGAAAGACGTTCGGGGCGGGAGGCGGGAGGCGTAAGGCGGGAGGCGAATTAGATCGGGAGGCGGGAGGCGGGAGGCGTAAACGGGAGGCGGGAGGCTCAAGGCCCTTCGACCCTTCGACGACCTCAGGGTCGCCCTGAGCACCGCCGAGGGGCGACTCGCCGCGAACAGCCTCCAGGGCTTCGCTCAGGGCAAGCCCTTCGACGAGCTCAGGGCAAGCGGAGCGGTGCACGGCCCTCGCGCGGGATATCGTTAAGGGGATGGAGTCACGGCCGACGAGGCCCGCCTGGCGATCGGCGATGCAACTGGCGGCGGCCCTGGCCCTGCTCAACGTCTCGGTCACCATCGTCAGCGTCTGGCCGACGCTGGCCGTGCGGCCAAGCCGCCTGCTGTCGGTGGATCTGGCGCTGCTCGTCCTGGCGCTGGTCGCGATCGGCGGCGCGGGACGAATCGCTCGACGCTGGCTCGCGGCGGTGTGGGTGATCCTGGTGTTCGCGCGCTACGTCGACATCTCGGTGCGATCGCTCTACGGCCGCGGCGTCAACCTCTATTTCGACCTCACGCTCGTGCCGGACGTCGGCGCGATGTTCGCCTACGTCGCGCAACCACGCTTGCTGGGTGCGCTTGCGGTGCTCACCATCCTCGTGCCGCTGGCGATCTACGTGCCGAGCCGCTGGGCCATTGGCCGCGTCGCCGATGCCGCGGCAGCGGGCGTGACGCGCGCGGCGCTCGGCGTGCTGGCCACGATCGTCGTCATCGCCGGTGTGGTGGTGCCCGCGCCCGAGGGTGCGGCCCGCACCGGTATCGCGACGCCGGTGGTCGCCACGATCACCGGCGAGGTGATGGAGTTCTGGCACGACGCCACCGTCGCGGCGAAGCGACCGCTCGCCCCGGCGCCGGACGTGTCGAGCGATCTGTCCGCGGTGCGCGGCGCCGACGTGCTGCTGGTGTTCGTCGAGTCGTACGGCGTCACCAGTTGGGAACGTCCCGCCTTCGTCCGCACGCTCGACGCGCCACGCGAACGCCTGCGCGCCGCGATTGCCGACACCAGCCGCGCCGTCGTCAGCGGGCTAGTCACCTCGACGACCTTCGGCGGTGAGTCGTGGCTGGCGCACATCAGCCTGCTGTCGGGGACGGAGGTGCGCGACGCCGACATCAACCGCCGCCTGATGGCCGAGCGGCGCGACACGCTGGTCACCACCTTCTCGCGCGCCGGCTACTCCACCACGGCAATCATGCCGGGCCTGCACGCACCGTGGCCCGAGGGCCGCTTCTACGGCTTCGATCGCATCTTCGGCGCGCCGGACCTTGGCTACGAAGGGCCGCCGTTCGGCTGGTGGGACGTCACCGATCAATTCATCTTCGCCAAGCTCGACGCGATGCTGCTGGCGCCGCATCCACGGCGGCCGGCATTCGTCTTCATGCCGACGATCAGCACGCACGCGCCGTTCACGCCGGTGCCGCCGTTTCAACCGGACTGGTCACGCATGCTGACGCCGTCGCCGTACGACACCGCCGACCTCGAGCGCGCCTACGACGTGCAGCCGGACTGGACCGATCTCGGTCCCGGCTACGCCGATGCTTTGGCCTACACAACGGATACGCTGGCGTCGTTTCTTCGCCGCCGCGCTGATCTCGATCTGGTGATGGTGGTGCTCGGCGATCACCAGCCACCGGCGCTCGTGAGCGGCGAAGGCGCGTCGTGGGACGTGCCCGTCCATGTGATTGCCAGCCGTGCGGCGGTGCTCGATCGATTGCGCGGTCGCGGTTTCATCGACGGCCTGACGCCGCCGCGCGAGCCGTTGACGCGCATGGATGGCCTGCTGCCGTTCCTGCTCGACGCCTTCGGCGGCGCACCGGCCGCGCCGGACCCGGGACCGTAGGTCGAGACCGCCACTGTGCTGTTCACCGAACCGACGTTCCTCTTCGGCTTCCTCCCCGTGGTGCTGGCGCTCTATGCGCTGACGCCGGCACGCGGGCGCAACCTGCTCCTGGTCGTCGCCAGCGTCATCTTCTACGCCCGCGATGGCGGCACGTTCACGTGGGTCATCCTCGGCTCGATCGTCGTCAATGCCACCGCCGCGGCGTGGGTGGAGCGCCTGCGCGGCACGCCGGCGGCGCTGCACGTGCTGCGCGGTGTCATCGTCCTCAACCTGCTGTCGCTCATCACCTTCAAGTACAGCGGCTTCATCGTCGAGAACGTCAACGTGCTGATCGGATCGGCGGGCGGCACGCCGTTCACGCCGCCGTCGCTGCTGCTGCCGATCGGCATCTCGTTCTTCACCTTCCACTCCATCTCCTACATCGTCGACGTGCACCGTCGTGACGCCGTGGCGCAGAAGGGACCAATCGGCGCGGCGCTGTATCTGCTGTTCTTCCCGCAGCTCATCGCCGGACCGATCATCCGCTACAAGGACATCGCGGCGCAGATTGCCAGCCGCACGCACACCTCGCAGGAGTTCGCCTACGGCGTCTGCCGCTTCGTCATCGGCCTGGCGAAGAAGTTGCTGATTGCCGGCATCATCGCGCGGCCGGTGGACGCGATCTTCGCCATGCCCGTCGATCAACTCACGGCGGCGCACGCGTGGCTGGCGGTGATCGGCTACACGCTGCAGATCTACTTCGACTTCTCCGGGTATTCGGACATGGCGATCGGACTTGGCCACATGTTCGGGTTCACGTTCCCCGAGAACTTCCGCCATCCATACGTGTCGACGTCGGTGCAGGAGTTCTGGAAGCGGTGGCACATCTCGCTCTCGAGTTGGTTCCGTGACTACCTCTACATCCCGCTCGGCGGCAATCGCGTTGCGCCGCATCGTGTCTACCTGAACCTCGCCACCGTCTTCTTCCTCTGCGGCCTCTGGCACGGCGCGGCGTGGACGTTCGTGGTGTGGGGCCTGCTGCACGGACTCTTCCTGATTGTCGAGCGCATCGGTCTCGGCCAGTGGCTTGCCGCACGGCCGCCGCTGGTCGGCTGGATCTACACGATGCTGATGGTGATGATCGGCTGGGTGTTCTTCCGTGCCGACACGCTCGCGCACGCGCTCGGCATGTTGAAGGCGATGGCGGGGCTGGGCATCGCCGCGCCGACACCGCTCACCGCCGGCTGGTACCTGACTCCTGAGGTATGGCTGGCGATCATCGCGGGGGTGATTGGCAGTGCGCCGTGGGTGCCGGCGATCACCACGCGTCTCGTGCGGCGCGATCCGTCGGGCGCCGTCAGTATCATCCCCGGCCCGTGGGCCATCGGCGCGGTGGCCGCGATCGTGCTGCTGCTCGGCGTCTCGATCACGCAGGTATCGCTTGGTGCGTTCACGCCGTTCATCTACTTCCGCTTCTGAGATGACGTTTCCTCGCCTGCCGTTGTCGATTGCGCGTCTGCTGGCGCTGACGTTCGTGCTGGCGCTGGCCGTGCCGCTTGCCGTCACGGTGATGGGCGAACAGCCGGACAACACGATCGAAGAAAACCGCGAACCGGCGCCGTGGCCCGAGCCGCCGCACGACTTGAAGTCGCTGGCGGCATGGCCCGACGCGTTCACCAGGTACTTTGCCGATCACGTCGCGTTCCGTTCGACGCTGGTGCGCTGGCAGGCGCTGTTCCGCGTCCACGTGCTCGGCACCTCGCCCTCGCCTGACGTGATCCTCGGGCGCGACGGCTGGCTCTACTACGGCACCGACGGCGCCATTCCCGATTACTCCGGTGCCGATCGCTACGACACGGCATCCCTCGAGGTCTGGCGGACGACGCTGCAGCATACGCAGGACTGGTTGGCGTCGCAGGGGATCGCGTACGTGTTCGTGATCGCGCCGGACAAGCACACGGTGTATCCGGAACACCTGCCGGGCGGGATCGAGCGCGTCAGCCAGACGCCGCGCGCGCAACAGGTGGCGCGCTATCTCGCCACGCACTCAACGGTGAACGTCGTCGACCTCACCGAAGCCGTCACCGCCGCGAAGTCACTCGGCCGCGTGTATCACCGCACAGACACGCACTGGAACGAACTCGGCGCGTTTGCCGGCTATCGAGAGGTGATCCGCGCGCTGCCGCCGTCACTCGGCCTGCGACCGCACGACTTGAGCGACTTCGCCATCACGACGGTGCCGCGGCCCGGCATGGACCTCGCCGGCATGCTCGGCCTTCGCGCTGTTTACACCGAGGACGACGTGCACCTCGATCCGTTGTTCACGCGACGCACCCGCGTGCTCGAACCGGCGAACGCCAGCCGCGGCATGATGTACGTGCGCGTCGTCACTGAAGGCGACCCCGCCGCACCGCGCGCCGTCATCTTCCGCGATTCCTTCGGCTCGGCGCTCGTGCCGTTCCTGTCGGATCACTTCAGCCGCGCGGTGTACGTCTGGCAGAACGAGTTCGACCCGCAACTCGTCCGCCGCGAAAAGCCCGCGGTGGTCATCCAGCAATGGGTGGCGCGGCACTTCTACACCGCGTGGCCGTATGACGCGATGGCGGAGGAAAGATAGAGGTCCTAGGTCCTAGGTCTTAGGTCTTAGGTCTTAGGCAACAGATCGCTTGTCACGATCTTGTGCTTCGTGGGCAGAGGTTATTGCCTAGGACTTAGGACTTAGGACTTAAGTCTTAGGCAAAAGCCCTTGTCACGATCTCGGGTTTCGTGGGCAGAGGTTTGCTTGTCACGATCTTGTGCTTCGTGGACAAGAGTTCCTGCCTAGGACCTAGGACCTAGGACTTAGGACTTAGGACCTAGGACCTAGGACCTAGGTCTTGGGTCTTAGGCAAAAGACCGCTTGTCACGATCTTGTGCTTCGTAGACAAGAGTTCCTGCCTAGGACCTAGGACTTAGGACCTAGGACCTAGGTCTTGGGTCTTAGGCAAAAGACCGCTTGTCACGATCTTGTGATTCGTGGACAAGAGTTCTTGCCTAGGACCTAGGACTTAGGACCTATACGTATCTCCTTGGCGCATCGATCAGCACCCTTCTCCGTCGCAGTTCGGCGACATCGAGCGCCGGGGGCACATCGGCGAGGGGCGAGGTGAGGATCGCTTCAACGGTCACCGACTCGGGCAGATAGCGGCGGCACTCACCGAACTCCTCTTCGTATTGCGCGTTCGGGAAGTCGAGCGTCAGCGTCGTGCGGGAACCGTCGGCGGCCATGCGATAGAGCGGGTTGATGATCATCGCGCCGTCCGACGCCGCCGGATCCGCCGGCGCATACGCACGGAACAGCGACCCGTCCCGGCTGGCGATCAGCGTGAACGAATTCTCGGTCGCCAGTTCATCGATCGACTGATCCTTCGACAGATCGATCCCGTCGCCCGACACCGCCTGCGCCAGCAGCGGCGGATCGGCAAAGAGCCGCGGCTCGTGTGACGCAAAGAGTGCCGCGTACGACGCCGGCGTCAGCGTCATGCCAGCCGAGAAGTTCCAGCCGAGCGAGCTGTGCAGATGCGGCATCACGATCAGGCCATCCGGTCCGGCGAGGCGCGCCATCTCGTCGGCGAGCAGCCGCTTGTGCCAGATGTACGGAAACGCATCGGACAAGACGACGCTCGGAAAGGCGCCGCGGCGGAACGGCAGCGGCTGATTGGCGTCGCAGCACACCTGGAGACTCGCCGGCGCCGTGTAGGTGCGCGCCAGCCACAACTTCCAGAAGAACATGTCGGCCACCACGACGGTCGGGTGCGCCGGCAGCGAGGTGAGCACGCGCGTCAGATGTCCGGATCCACCACACACATCCAGCACGTTCCCGCTGAGCGCCGGCGGGTGTTGCGCCAGCGCACGCAGGACGGCTTCGGCCATCACGAACGTCGGATCGGAGAACCGATAGACGAAGTAGGTGCCTTCGGGGTCGGGGCTCAGCACCTCGATGGCCTCGCGATACGTCGTCTCCGGACCGTGCGCGAGCAGCGCGACGAAGGCCAGCTGCCGCGCTTCGTCGAGGCCGAGCATCGTGAAGAGCGCGGCCTCGTGCCGGCCGGCTTCGATGTGACCAAGCGCGGTGCGCGTCTGCTCGTCGGAGCGCAGCACCGGAATGCCGCTCACCACAGGGAACGCACAGCACTCACACCAGATCACGCCATCGACGAGCGCGCCGGATTCGCGATGCGTCGCCGCATCTTCCACGACGTTGAAGCCGCCGCCGCAGAACGGACAGCGAAGCAGAGCGAACAGGGCATCGGTCATCACGTGGTCTCAATCGCCTGGCCGAGTTCGTCCATCAGCGTGCGCCCGTTCGCGCCGACACCGGCACGGCGATAGGTCTCGAGGCCCAGCACGTCGATCACCGCGTTCGGCGGCAGCCGGTCCAGCGCGTCACCGGCAATCTGCGACTGATGACAGCGTAGCGCCGCCAGCTTGCGATCCGCCACCGCACTCACATCCAGCCGGAGCGTGGGCGCGTTGGCGAACAAACCGAATGCATCGGCTTCGACGCCGAGCACGCGTTCGCTCTCGAGGATCTCGCCGCGCGTCACCGCCTGGGCGGCGGCCGCCATCACCGCCGCCCTCATGCGTCCACGCGGCAGAGTGACGTAATACAACGCCGGCGCCGTTGCCTCCATCGCCATCACCGCGGCCGTCACGCACTCGTGCACGACGATGTGATCGGGGTGCCAGTAGAGACCGTCTTCGTCGAAGGTGACGACGACGGTGGCGGCGACGCGACGAATGGCCGCCTGCACGTCGTCGAGAATGGACGCGCGATCGGCCCACGACAGGAAGCCGTTGCGATAGTCGAGCACGCAGACATCCTCGATGCCGAGGACCGAGGCCGCCGATTGCAGTTCGGCGACGCGGGCATCGCCGATGCGCGTCAGCTGAGGATCGCCCGGCAGGCCGAGGCCACCGCGCGTGAGGCATAACACCGACACACGCATGCCGCGGGCGGCGGCCAGGGCCAGCAGTCCGCCGGTCGCCAGCGACTCGTCGTCGGGGTGCGCGAAGACGGCGAGTAGCGAGGGTTCGCCGTCGACGGCTGGGGACGTGTCAATCACAGTGCAAGCCGCGACGCGGCAACGGAAGCGTAGAGCGCGGCGTACGCGTCGGCCATGCGGTCGACGCCGAAGTGATGCTCGGCATGCGCGCGCACGGCGGCGCGATCCAACGCCAGCACGGACGGCAAGCCGGCGATCAAGTCATCAACAGAGGCGAACGTCCGGCCGGAGACGCCCTCGGCCACCAGTTCCTCGACGGCGCCGAGACGCAAGGCCGCCACCGGCGTGCCGCAGGCCGCGGCTTCGGCGAGGACGAGGCCGAACGACTCGCCGGCCTGGAGCGGGTACAGGAGCGCGCGGGCGCGGCCCAGGTGGGCGACGACCCCGTCGTGATCGAGTTCCCCGGCGTAGGTGACCTGCACTCCGTCCACCAGCGGCGCAACCTCGGCACGATAGTAATCGTTCTCGGCCGCCGCCAGCACCAGCTTGTGACCGCTGCGCCTGGCAATGTCGATGGCTTCGCGCACGCCCTTCCCCGGCGTGAAGCGGCCGAGGAACAGCAGGGCGTCACCGGGCGTCGGCGAGAAGCGATAGCGCGTGAGATCCAGCGCGTGATGAATGACGCCGGCGATGCGGAGCCCGGCCATGGCGCGCGCCTGCACCGCCGAGACGGCGACGAACGTGGCGTCTTCGTGGCGCGCCCACAACGCGGCTTCGGAGGGCGTCGGCAGATGGTGAACGGTGTGCAGCAGCGGCGTCGGACACAGTCCGGCGAAAGGAAGCGAGAGCGGCGCGAACTCCGCCTGCGCATGGATGACGTCGAAGTCCGCCGCGC
Organism: Acidobacteriota bacterium; assembly: GCA_020851325.1. Lineage (GTDB taxonomy): Bacteria > Acidobacteriota > Vicinamibacteria > Vicinamibacterales > UBA2999 > VFZN01. The sequence goes on from JADZCY010000279.1 coordinate 65,649, forward strand.
GGCGGATGGCGGCGGAGATGTTGAGCAGCTCGCACATCTCCCACGGCCACAGCGAGGCGTCCTCGAGGTAGCCGCGTTCGAAGGTTGCATACACGCGCGCCCGAACGGTCGAGCCCGCCGTCGCGAAGACGGTGACGTCGTGGCCGCGAGCTGTCAGCGCGGCGGCAAGGAGCGCGGTGAAGGTTTCGATCGAGCCCGAGCGCGGCGGCGGCACGGGCTGCGCCACCGGTGCGACGAGCGCGATACGCAGATGGTTACCCACACGCGACGTCCAGCAGGCGCGGCAACACGCGGGCGGCGTCGAAGTGCTCGCGCGCGATCTCCGAGGCACGGCGCGCATGCGCGGCGTAGTCGGCCTCGACACGCGCCAGTCCGTCAATGGCTTCCTCGGGCGTGGTGAAGGGGATCAACCCCGTGCCTGCCGGCAGATGCGCGCTCCAGCCGGTGTCCTGCACCACGGCCGGCCGGCCCGCCGCGAGATAGCACTCGGTGCGGTCGCTGAACCAGCCGGATCGCTGCGATACGTAGGCGTGCTTGGCGACGCCGAACTCCGCCTTCGACCGCTGGATGAAGGCGCGATAGTCCCACAGCGATCGCGACACGCTCATCGCGTCCACCGTCTGCCAGCCGTGCTCGCGGAGCAGCGACTGCGGTCCGTTCACCGCCAGTTCGAACCGCGCCGGCGTCCGCGACGGCAGGTCGATGACGCGGACGAACTCACGATCCTTGTTGCCGTCGACGTCCGTGAAGCTTTCGATCTTCCACGTCATCACCGTGGTGAATCGATCACCCGGCGGCGTATCCGTGGCCCACTGCTCGAGCACCACCGGCTGCCACGTGTGATGCCACGTGAATCCCGAGGTCGGCACCGGACTCGCCGGCGTGCCGATGTTGGCGCCGAAAGTGAAGTGCCGGTCGAAGCGCCGGAAGAAGCCCACGTACCACGCGTCGCCCTTGGCCAACGCCAGCTGCGTGAACACCGGGTCGGAGTCGATGAAGATCTTGCGCGGGATGGCGGCGTACTCGTCGCGCCAGAACCACGATCCGCCGGACAGGTTGATGAACAGATCCGCGTCGCGGCACCAGCGCCGCACCGTGTCATGCGAGGCGCCGTGATGGCTGCCGTCGTAGTTGACGAAGCTCCAGCGGTCGCCGAGGCCGAACGGCTCGAGCGCGTCGTGGATGTAGCGCGTGCCGTACGAGGGGTCCGTGGACTGCGCGTTCTGCACGGGATCGTAGATGCACTCGCCCGTGTCCTCGATGTAGCAGACCTCATGGCCGAGGGCGCGCAGGCCCAGCAGATACATGAGTGAACACCAGGTCACCCCGCCGTAGGGGTAGCGGGCGATGATGCCGGCGAGGACGATCTTCACGCGAGCGCTTTCATGACCTCGTCCACCGACTCCGGTTCATCGAGCGACTGCCCCACCGACAGACGGGCGCACATGCGGCGGTAGAGATCGTTCGAGCGGATCAGTTCGTCGTGCGTGCCCTGTGCCACCAGGCGCCCCTCGTGCAGCACGAGGATACGCGTGGCGTCGCGGATGGTCGACAACCGGTGCGCAATCACCAGCGTCGTGCGGCCCTGACGCAGCCGGCGAAGCGCCTGGAACACGGCTTCTTCCGAGATCGCGTCGAGCGCCGAGGTCGGTTCGTCGAGGATCAGGATCGGCGCGTCCTTCAGCACCGCGCGGGCAATGCCCAGCCGCTGCCGTTCGCCGCCCGAGAACGTCGCCCCCGCCTGCCCCAGCGTCGTCTGGTAACCGTCGGGCAGGCGACGGACGAAGCTGTCCACCAGCGCGACGTCGGCCGCCTGCTCGATTTCGGCGTCGGTGGCGTCGAGCCGTCCATAGCGGATGTTGTCGGCGATCGTGCCGCTGAACAGCACCGGCTGCTGCGCGACGAGCGCGACGCGCTCACGGAGCGATCGCAGACCGTACTTGCGGACGTCGACGTTGTCGATCAGCACGCGCCCGGACGAGGGCGTGAAGAACCGCGGAATCAGATTGACGAGCGTCGTCTTGCCGGCACCGGTGAGGCCGACGAGCGCCACCAATTCGCCCGGCTTGGCGGTGAAGCTGATGCCGTCGAGGATGGGCCGCGACTCGTCGTAGGCGAAGCGCACGTTGTCGAAGACGATGTGGCCGCGGACGCCGCCGGCGTCGAGCGAGCCTGGTGCGTCGGCTTCCTCCGGCGCGAGCGCCAGCAGTTCGCGCACGCGCCGCGCGCTCACACGCGCCGCCTGCAGCGAACCGGTGGTGTGCGCGATCGAGGCGAGCGGACCATACACCGCCGCCAGATACGCGATCACCACGAGCAGACCGCCAATCGTCAGCGTGCCGTCCAGCACGTGCAGGCCGCCGACGATCAGCACGAGCGCCGTGCCCGAGAGCGTGATCACCGTCACCCACAACGAGAACAGCGATTCCTGCCACGTCAAGCGCAGCCGCGCCCGCATCGTCTCGGCGCCGATGCCGTCGAAGCGTTCGCGCTCGTAGCGTTCACGCGCGAAGCTCTTCACCGCCGCGATCGACGACATCACCTCGAAGGCGCGCTCCAGCAGGTTGGCTTCCTTCGCCTTCACCCGCTCGGCGCGATCGGTCATCGTCCGCGAGTAGTAGCGGAGGCACACGTACAGGAACGGCGCCACCACCAGCGACAGCAACGCCAGCGTGGCGTCGAGCTGCAGCAGGATGACGAACATCACCGACAGATTGAGCGCCGCGGTGGCGAGCGGAAAGATGCCGCCGATGATCAGGTCGTTGACGCAGTAGGCGTCGGACTCGAGCCGGTAGACCGAATCACCGGTCTTGCCGAGCACGTGGTGCGACATCGGCAGCGCCTGCAGGTGCGACAGCAGCCGCGCCCGCAGCGTGTAGACGATGCGCTGGCCGGTGTCGACGTGAACCTGCGTGAGCGTCGCGCGCACGAGTTCGAGTGTCAACTGCAGCCCGAACCCGGCAAGCGCCACGAACACGAGCAGCGCCGGCACGCTGCCGTCGGTGAGGCTCTGCGCCAGGCGATCGAGCGGCGACGGAAACGGCTGGCCGCCGAACACGTTGTCGACGATCGCCTTCATCGGCCATGGCGCCATCGCCGCGAGCAGCACTTCCGTCACCGACAGCGTGATGATCGCGGCCAGGCGGAAGCGATACGGTCGCAGGAAGGAGAGGCTCCAGGCGAACACGGACATGGGTGTGAGCGGCCCCTTACGCGCCGCGCGCCGCGGCATGGCCGCGCGCCGCCGCTTCAGCGGCGTCGACGGCTGAACCAGCGGTGCCGCTGATCGGCACCAGGCCGGCGTCGGTGATTACCTGCCACAAGGCGCGATCGAGCGCCGCCGAGGTGCGGGCCGCCTGCCACGCCGCGCGCAGCAGCACCAGGCCGAGCACGGTGAGCGCCAGCACGGCGCCCGAGGCACGGTGCATCGACATCACGCCAATGGTGGCGGCAATGAACGTCAACGTGGACAGCATCGCCTGCATGATGCCGGTGCCGCTCAACCGCAGCCGCGTGCTCGAACGGAACAGGCAGCGGCCGCGCGCGTGCTCTTCGATGAGCGTGCGCGTGTGCAGCCAGCCCCAGCGGCCGACGGCCAGGCTGAAGTCGCGATCGGGCTGCCAGCCTTCGTCCACTTCCACCGGTGGCGCCGGGCGTGCCGCACGGATGACGCCGACGGTTTCGGTGAGCAGCGTGCTGTGCGCCACCCACGCTTCGCTCCAGTAGACGCGCCGATCCTCGAAGCCGAGGAACATCCGCAGTGTCCGGCCGGCGTCCGACAGATCCGGGAAGGGCACCTTCCACGGCCGCCGCATGATGTGTTCTTCGGCAACCGTCCGCGGCATCGACGACAGACCCTTCAGCCGGCCGCGCACGCGCGCCAGCGGATGGATGATGTGCAGCCACGCGATCAGCGCCTGATACATCAGACGGCTGCGGCGTGGTCCGTGCGTACCGATGGGGCCGAGGTTGCGCAGATCCGACTGCCGTGCGAACTCCATGCAGCGGATGATGGTCACCATCCAGCCGGCAAGGCCGATCAGCAGCAGGCGGAAGTCCGGCGTGCTGGTGGCGGAGTCGATGAGGCCGGCCAGCATGAACACGGTCGACAGGCCCATCCACGCCGGCGAATGCGGCAGGTACTCCAGCCGGTACGAATCGGCGTTGTAGATCGACGGGAACGCCGCCGTGCCCCACACGCCGGTGTTGACGCGACGGCCGCGCAGCGTCTGCAGGAACGGCAGCGGGCTGTAGATGTGGCCGCGCCACAGCATCTGCCCGCGCACGAACTTCTCGGGGTGATGCGCGTCGAGCCACGTCTCGCCTTCGCCGTAACCCACCTGCTGCCGCCAGTAGGCGCCGACGGTGGAGCGATGGTGATGCCAGACGAGCGCCGACGGCGCAAACCCGATCTCGTGACCGCGCGCCTGCAGGCGCCAGCAGATGTCCACGTCGTCGCCGGCGCGGAGGTAGACGGGGTTGAAGCCGCCGATCGAGGCGAGCGCGTCACGGCGGAACGCCATGTTGCAGCCCGGCACGTGTTCGGCAGTGCGATCGTTCAACAGCACGTGCGTCGGTCCGCCCGGCGAACGCGCCACAGCCTGCGCCACCCAGTCGTCGTCCGGCGGGACGACGTTGGGGCCGCCCGAGCCGACGTACTTGCCGGAGATGATCGGCTGCACGAGATACGTCAGCCAGTCGGGATCGACGCGGACGTCGGCATCGGTGTAGGCGACGATTTCGCCGGTGGCGTGCGCGAGTCCGACGTTGCGCGCCGCGCTGAGGCCGCCGTTCGGAATGTCGATGACGCGCGCCAGCGGATAGCGCCGCGCGATGGTGCCCGTCGCGTCACGCGATCCGTCGTTGACGACGATGATCTCGGCGTTCGGGTAGGTGAGTGCCGAGAGCGACGAGAGGCAGTCGTCCAGCGTATCGGCGGCGTTGTAGGCGCAGACCACCACCGACACCTTCGGCCACGTGGCGCGCACCTCGGCCGGGAACGGCGAGTCGGCGAAGGCCGCGCTCACCGCGGCCAGGGCCGGCTTCGGCTCGCGCTCGCGATCGACGAGACCGAAGTGCCAGTCCTCCACCGTGTGTCCGCCGCGCCACCATTCGTCGGTCCAGGCAAACGCGATGGCGCCGGCGGCGCCTTCCTCGAACGCCGTGCGCACGTGCATCGAAGTGATGCGCGCCTGTCCGTCGAGGCCTTCACGAATGCTGTCGGCCCCGGCTTCGGCCAGCAGGAACGGCCGGTAACCGGCGACGTGCTGCAGACGCGCCAGGTAGGCGCGCAGATCGGTTTGACGATGGAGGTAGACGTTGAAGCTGCAGACGTCGAAGCAGTCGAGGTCGAGATACTCGGTCGGCGGAAAGTTGACGTAGGTCAGCAGTGCCGCGGGATCCGCCTGGCGCGACGCATCGACGAGCTCTCGCAGGAAGCGCTCGATCTTCTCGTGGCCGTGCCAGCGCACGACCGGCGCCGGAATCTCGTTGCCGAGCGCAAACATCAGCGCCGCCGGATGCGACGCGAGTTCACCAACGGCCGCCGCTGTCTGCCGGCGGATGTCGCGGACGAGGGAGCGGTCGCCGAGAAACGCGACGTGCTGCGTCCACGGCACGCCGATCATGACCTTCAGGTCGTGACGAAGCGCGGCGTCGAGCAGGGCGCGGTCGGGCACCGTGTAGACGCGCACCGTGTTGACGCCGGCCGCGGCCATGGCGGCGAAGTCGGCATCGATCTGCTTGAGTTGGGGAAACTGCACCCCATCCGCATCGGGCGCGAAGGTGCCGTAGGTAACACCCTTGATGATGAACCGGCGTCCCTCGACCTCGAGGAACCGTCCGGAGGTATGAGGTCGTGTAGCGCGTGCGCTCATGAGCAATGCAACCTTCGATAATAGTCGATCTGCCGATGAGTAAAGCAAGGGGCGCGCCAAACAGGGAAGCACTGGAAAGGCTTGAAGGACTTGGGGCTTCGAGGGCTGGACCTGGAACGGCTTAAGGGCTTGGAGGGCTTGGAAAGCCGAAAGAGGGAGGAGAAAGGGAAGGCAGCCGGGCGCGAGCCGCCAAGCTCGAGGGTCCGGGACCTTCCACGCACCGCGTTGGACGACGTTACAGGGATGTAGAAGTTACACGGCGAACCCTGCCGTGGCGAACGCCTGACGCGCCTATTCCTGCCTACGTCTTCCGGCGCTTCACCTTGTCGAGGGTGATGAACGCGTCGGGCATCGTGCGACGCGGTGGGCGCGTCGTGAACTTGCGGACGAGATACACCACCGCCGCGCCGACGATGACGATGACGCCGGCGTCCTGCCAGGTCATCCGAGGCCCCAGCCGAAAAGGCGGCCGACCTGATAGACGAGCAGCGACGCCGTGTAGGCCAGCGCCGTCATGTAGGCCACCATGAACAGCGGCCAGCGCCATGTGCCGGACTCGCGACGGACGACGGCGACGGTGCTCATGCATTGGCAGGCGAGCACGAAGAAGACCATGAGCGAGATGCCGGCGAGCGGCGTCATCAGCGGCGCGCCTCCCGGCCATACGGCGGCTCGCAGTGTTTCACGCAGCGGCTCGTTGGTCTCGTCGGCATCGGCGATGTCGAAGACCACCCCGAGCGTACCGACGAACACTTCGCGGGCGGCAAAGGCGCCGAGAATGCCGACGCCGATGCGCCAGTCGAAGCCGAGCGGCGTAATGAGCGGCTCGATGAAGTGACCGACGCGGCCGGCGACGCTGTAGCGGAGGTTGGCGCCGTTCTCACGACTGTCGATGTCGGCCACGCGCGCGTCGCGCTCCTCGCCCGACAGCGTCTGCGTCTCGACCACCGCGCGTGCGTCGGCCGCCGCCGCCGTCACCGCCGGATCCTTCGGGTACGACAGCAGCGCCCACAGGACGACGGTCAGCGCGAGAATCACCGTGCCGGCGTCGACGAGGAACGTGCGGACGCGCTGCCACACGCCGCGCAGCAACACGCGGATCGACGGCAGGCGATACGGCGGCAGTTCGAGCACCAGCGCGGGCACCGGCCCCTTCAGCACGGTTCGCCGCAGCACGGCCGCGGCGGCCAGCGCCGCCACCACCGACAACGCATACATCGCGAAGAGCGCCACGGCGCCGGCGCTGAGCCAGCCGACGCGCGTGCCCGGCGCGAACACGGTGGCCGTCACCAGCACATACACCGGCAGGCGCGCGCTGCACGAGGTGAGCGGCAGCACCATCATCGTCAACAGGCGATCGGTGCGGCTTTCGAGCGTGCGCGTCGCCATCACGGCCGGCACGGCGCACGAGAAACCGGAGAGCATCGGCACGAACGCACGACCGTGCAGGCCCACCGCGCGCATCACGCGATCGATCACGAACGCGGCTCGCGCCAGATAGCCGAGATCCTCGAGCAGGCCGATGAACAGGAACAGCAACGCGATCTGCGGCACGAAGACGACGACGTTGCCGACGCCGGCGATGACGCCGTCGACAATCAGGCTCGTGAGCGGCCCCGGCGGCAGGCTGTCGCTCACCAGCGTCTGTGTGGCGGTGACCAGATCCTCGATGGCGGCAATCGCCGGTTCGGACCACGAGAAGAGCGCCTGGAAGACGATCAGCATCACCAGCGCGAAGGCGATGGCGCCGCCGAGGCGATGCGTCAGCACGGCGTCGATGCGATCGGTCCACGAACGGCGCGGCGCCGGCGCGGCCGCATACACCGCGTCCATCAGGCGATCGACGTGGCGATAGCGGGCGGCAATGATCTCGAGGTCGAGATCGCGCCCGGCGTCGCCTGCGCGCTGATGCAGTCGTCGCGCTGCCTCTCGTGCCGCTACCGGCACGCCGCGCAGTTCGTCGCCATCGTCATCGATCGAGAGCAGCAGCCACTGCGCCCACGCGCGGGCCTCGCGCGGATTGGCGAGCAGACGTTCGCTCAGGATCAGGCCTTCGAGTTCCGCCAGATCGGTCTCGAGTTCGCGCGGGCGTTCGATCGCCGGCGGTGGCGGCACCGCAGACGGTTCGCCGATCACCGCTGACAGCGCGGCGCGGATGTCCTCCATGCCAAGACCGCGGCTGGCCACCGTCGGGACGACGCGCGCGCCGGTGAGCTGCTCGAGCGCTTCGGCATCGACGGCAACGCCGTCGCGCTCGGCCTCGTCGGTCATGTTGAGCGCGATGACGACCGGGCAGCCGATCTCGAGGATTTCCAGCGTGAGGTAGAGCGCGCGGGCCAACGCCGTCGCGTCCACCACCACGAGGATCGCGTCCGGACGCCGCGGGCCGCGGCCGAGCAGCGAGTCGACGGCGATCTGCTCCTCCGGCGATCGCGCGGACAACGAATACGTGCCGGGCAGATCGGTCAGCTCCACCGATCCGCGTGCGAGTGTCAGCGTGGCCGAGCGCCGTTCGATGGTGACGCCGGGATAGTTGGCGACGCGCGTGCGCGCGCCGGACAGCGCGTTGAACAGCGTCGACTTACCGGAGTTGGGATTGCCGGCCACCAGCACGATGGCCTGGCGGACCGGCGCGTCGGGGCCGAGCGCGGTCGCGCTCATCTCACTCGACTTCGATGCCGAGCGCGTCGGCGCGCCGGATCGACAGCGCGTAATTGCGGACACGCAGTTCAACGGGATCGCCGAGCGGCGCTTCCCGCTGCACCGTCACCGCGGTGCCGGGCACCAGGCCCATCTCGAGCAGGCGACGGACGATGGCGCGGGTGCCGGTGACGCGCGCGATCACGGCGGTGGAGCCAACGGGAACGCGCGACAACGTACGGCGCGGGGACGAGGCA
>JADZCY010000280.1 GCA_020851325.1 Acidobacteriota bacterium
TCGATGAGGTCGACGGTGGTGAAGTCGGGACCACCCTCGGCGCCGGCGTAGTGCCCCAGCGTCGCCGTCGTCGTCAACAGCACGTTGGCCGCAATGGTCGACGCCATCTGCAGGTCGAACGTGATGATGGCGATGTTCGTGCCGGACACGGCGCCGTAGGTGGTCAATGCGCCTTGCGTGGCTGAAGGATCGTCGAGACGGATGCCGGTGCCGAACAGGCCACCGCCGAGATCCGTGAACGACATCGGCAGGCCGGCGCCGTTGGCGACCCGCAGATTCAGGCCGGTTCCCGGGATGACGAATCCTGCCGGCAAGGCCTGGTTCAGCGTGATGTCGAACGCGCCCTGTGGCGCCTGACCGATGTTCTCCACCGCAATGGCGAACGTGATCACGTCGCCGGCGTCGATCACCGAGACGTTGCTGTTGATGGGGGCGGAGGTCAGCCCGTTCGACGTGATGCTGCCGGTGAACCGGTTGCCGAGCGTCCCCGGCGCATTGAACGTGACGGGGCCGACAGTGGTCGGCGCGAACACCCGCGCCGTGTTGCTCGAGGCGACCACGCCCTTGGTGATGCGAAGGTTCGGCTCGTTCAGGATGATCTGGGCCACCGCGTCGGCCACGGCTTCGCCGGCGTTGGTCGAGCCTTCGTGCACGCGCGCGTGGTTGACCAGGAACAGGCCGTCGGCATACGGCGCGTTGGTGGCGGTGACGGTGAACAGGATGTCGATGGACGACGAGCGGTTCAGCGTGTCGTCGAAGGCCGGGTAGCCGAAGCGCACGCTGTTGCCTGGCGCGTCGATGGTGATCGACGGCACGAGCCCGGAGATCCCCATGTAGGTGTCGTCCGGCCCGAACCGCGCCGTGCCCGCTGGCGGCGGCGTCGCGCTGACCACCGGGGAGAACGTCGTCGACACCTGCCCTGCTTCCAGCACCGGCTGCGGCAGATAGTCGGTGATCGTCAGCGGTTCGGCGTCGCTGGACGGCAGCGTGTAGCGCAGGCGATACGTCACCGTGTCGCCGGGGCCGAGCCGTGCCGGCAGCGAGATGGCGGTGTTGCCGTTGATCGCGTAGATCGTCTTGGTCAGTGAGCCCGAGACGATTGTGACGGTGGCGCTGCTGGTGTCGGATTCGGTGTAACCGGTGGGCGTGAGCGCGTCAGCGGTGGAGAGCAGGCTTGCCGACGCTGTCACCTGGTTGCTCAGCACGTCGCCGTGATCCACCGACGCGTCGCCCGAGGGCACCGCGCCGTCGAACGTCTCCTGAACCACCGTGCGATAGACGACGGTGACCGTGGTCGCGCCGCCATTGAAGAGCGTGCAGTCGATCGCGCCGACGCCGGTGCCGCCCGCCGGGACGCAACCACCGAGCAGGTGATCGTCCAACCCGCGCAGCAGTTGTTCGGCGCCGATGCGGAACGTGGCCGTGGTTCGGCCGGTCACGCCATCGACGACGAATGTCGTGTTGCCCGCATCCATCGCCGACGACGGGAAGCTGCCGCCGGTGTGCTCGGAGATCGCGAGCATCGGCACGAATGCCGGATCGCGGCGCTGGCCATCGGACACGATGTCGGTGAACACCAGATTCCGCGCGACGAAGAAATCCGACAACTGCAGCGCCAGCGTGTATTCGAGCGTGTCGCCGGGCGTCGGTCCGGGCGCGCCGGTGTCGATCGCAATGGCCACGGACTTCTGGACCGCCAGGGACCGTGCCGTGAGCGTGTGATCGGTCGCGGTAACGTTGCTGGTGACGGTCGTCGGCGTGTCGCGCGTGTCCACCGGCGTCCAGTTGCCGCTCGCGCTGGTGTCGCTCACGACGGACGCGGCGTCGCCGGTAGCGGGCACGATCACGTTGACGGCATTGCCGTCGACACGCGGGACCACGGCGCTGAAGATCAGCGACGCATCGGTGGTGCCGGAGGTGCCAGGAACGCTGGCCAGGCGTCGCGTGAGCGTGCCGCCGGGTACAGACGTCGAGGGCGTCGACACGTTGACGGACGCCGCGGGCGCGCCGTTGATCAGCGTGCCCACCACCGACACGAACTGCAGATTCGCCGGCAGCTGATGGCTCAGTGCCAGGTTCGTGACAGTCTGCCCCGTCGCGACGTCGACGTCGATGCGGTATTGCCGCGGGAAGTTGGGCCCGGTGGCCGTTTCGTTCTCCGGACCGACGTAGGTGGTGGTCAACCGCCACAGTACGGGCGTCACCATCGCGTTCGCCGTGAAGGCGCCGGTGATCGAGGGATCGGACGGCGGGTTGTTCAACGGGTCGGCGCCGAACTGGAAGCCGCCGCGCGCGCGCACGGCCAGCGGCGCGCCGATGTCGGCCAGGTTGCTGAGCGCCGCGGTCACCTGCACGACGGCCGCGGGCTGGGCGGCGGTGAAGCTGCCAAACGGCAGCAGCAACACCACGAGTTGATCGCCGGCGGTGCCGGACACCGTGAGCGCGGTGCCGGCGTTGTTCACCGCATATGGGTGCGTCGCCTGGCCGGACGAGTTGAAGGTGCGCACGACGGCGGTGACCGGTTGGCCCAGATACGTCGCCGACACGAACGTCAGGCCATCGTCAGTGGCCGTGCCGGCGCCGTCGATGCCGGTGGCCGGCAACACCAGATCGATGAATGGCCCGTAGCCGGTGGCGGTGCCGGTGTTGTCGAACGTCACCGGGAACGTCAGCGGTTCACCGGCGAAGGCAGTGGACGTCGGCGCAACGCTGGCGGCGGCGACGGGTTGCGCGTCCGCGGACGCAGCGGCGGCGAGGCCTGCCAGCAGCAGGGCGGCGCACAGCAGGTGCCGGCTAACGATTCGGTGTCCGATCATGTGTTCTGGCGGGAACGTCGCGGTCCGGGCCGGGGGGCTGGCGCGCGACGGTCCTGTCAGAGGTGATATCGGCGACCGTGCGAGAGAGCTCTACTGTGGGAATGCATCCCGCAACACGCTGCTGCACACGAGAAGCGCGTCAAATGTGAAGTTCTCTCTCGAACCTGGGGTCGTTCGAGCTGATGGAACCGCAACGAAAGTGAATTGTGGGGCTAAGCTAGCGGTCGTGGTGCGTTATCGATTCAGCGGATTCGTCCTGTCACCGCAACAGCGGCGGCTGGTGCGCGATGGGCAGGAAGTGCCGCTGATCCCGCGCTATTTCGATCTGCTGCTCCTGCTGATCGAGCGTCGTCACGAGGCCGTGCACCGGCAGGAAATCTTCGACCGCGTCTGGACCGATGCCATCGTCTCGGAGAGCGCGCTCAGTCAGGCCGTGCGTACCGTGCGCCGCACGCTCGGCGACGACCCGCGCGAGCCGCGCTTCATTCGCACGGTTTCACGTCATGGCTATCGGTTCGTGTTTCCCGATGTCGTCGAAGAGGCCGACGAAGGTGTCACTCAGCCGCTGCAACGGGCGGATGAATCGAGCGACGAGGAAGACGCAGAGATAGCGGACAACGAGGCGGATCGATCTCCATGGCACCGGGCGGCGCAGGCCGCGGTCGCCGGCTGGCCGCGAGCCGCGGTGGGCAGCGCGATGGCTGGCCTTGTCGCGGGCGGAGTGGGTGGATTGATCCTCGCCGCGGCGCCCGGCAGCAACGTGCCGCTGGCGGTTGCGCCCGTGTTGGCAGCGGTCGCGGCACTGGCCGGCGCTGCGGGCGGGACAGGCGTGGGGGCAGGACTCGCAGCGGGCGAAAGTCTGGTGTCGTCGCGGCGCGTGCCGGCGTTGACGCTTGGCGCGGCGCTCGGCGGCGGCGCCGTGGGCCTGACCGTGCAGTGGCTTGCACGCTGGGGACTTTCCGCGCTGGTCGGGCTCGATCTCGACGTCGGCGGCGGCATCGAAGGCGTCGTCATTGGCGGCTGTGCCGGATTCGGGTTCGCCATTGCGACACGGCGCGGTGCCGGCGAATCCGCGGAGCCGCGCGGCGAACGCTGGCATGCCGCGCTCGTCACCGCGGCCATCTGCGCGCTGGCCGGGCTGGCGCTCACCGTCGCCGGACGTCCGCTGGCCGGCGGCACCATTCACGCCGTGGCCAATGCCACCGACGGCGCCCGTGCCTCGCTCGAGCCGCTGGGCCGGCTGATCGGCGAGCCCGGATTCGGTCCGCTGTCGCGCGCGATCGCCGCGTGCGGCGAGTGCGCCTCCTTCGGCTTCGGTCTGGCGCTGGGGGTGCTACGCCGTTCACCGCTCCCCCGCCCGGCGGCGTCGAAGCGGGTCTGACACGAGATTTTCCCCAAACCCTCCAAGCCCCACGCAGTGAGGCCCAAGCCCTTCAAGCCTCCGCCTGACCGGCCGAATCCGGCCGTATTCACGGCAATCTCACCGAATGCTCAACCGCGGCTGAAGACTCGGCCGCGGCGCGGGTGCATGCTGGTGGGCATGAACGCGACGTTCGATCGTCATCGCGCCGCCATTCGGACGCGGCTCCGCGACACCGCCGCCGTGCGCCCCGGGCCGGGCAGCGTGAGCTGGCGCATCAACGGCGAGGTCATCGTGCTCGTCGCGTGGGGCCGCGCCATCCTGTTGCAGCTCGCCCATCCCCTGATTGCCACAGCCGTGGCCGAGCACAGTTCGTTCCGCCGCAGCGGCCTGGCCGGTGTCCAGCGGCTGATCTCCACCGTGCGCGCCATGCTGGCCATCACCTTCGGCGCGGACGATGAGGCGATTGACGCGGCCGCCGGCATCAACGCGATTCACGATCACGTGGCCGGCCGCCTCGGTGCGTCTACCAAGCGGCTCGATGCCGACGCACGGTATTCGGCGCACGATCCCGAGCTGCTGCGCTGGGTGCACGTCACGCTGATCGACTCGATCATGATTGCCTATGAGCGACTCGTCGCGCCGTTGAGCACGGCGGACCGCGACCGGTACTGCGCGGAGTCGGCCATCATGGAACCGCTGCTGGGCATGCCGCACGGATGGCTGCCGCGCACGTCGGCGCAGCTCGCCCAGCGCACCGACGAAGGCCTGCGCGGCGTCGTCGATCCGGGGCCGCGCAGTCGAGAACTGGCGCGCGCCGTGCTCTTCCCGCCCGGCTGGCGGCTGGCGTGGCCCGCATTTCGAGCGGCGCAGGTGATGACGACTGGGCTGCTGCCGCCTGCCGTGCGCGACGCCTACGGCTTCGCCTGGACCGATGGCGACGCGCGAGCGCTGGTGCGCTGGGCGCGCATCCTGCGGCGCGTGCGCCGCGCACTGCCGCGTCCGCTCCGTGAGTGGCCGGCGGCATGGCGCACCTCTCGTTCAGCGGCACCGTCCGATCTCGATCACACGCGCGCGGCAGTCACGAGCGCCGCGCCACCCCACTCCCTCAGCGCCGAACGCTGAACCGTTCCGGAGATCATTCATCGTGCAGATACGTCTGGAAACCGTGATGACGCTGGGCGTGGCCGGCGTCGGTGTGCTGATGCTGGGCGTGCTTGGTTTGTTCGTCTACAACAGCGCCACCGCGACGCCCATTCACCCGGCCGCGTCGGCGATGCCCTCGACGAGCGCACCGGCACTGCCGGCGCGATCCGACGACGCGATTGAGCGCGCGAGGGAGGTCGTGCGGTTGGCGGTGGCTGAACAGAACCTGCCGGGCGCGTCGGTGGCCGTCGGCGTGAACGGCACACTCGCGTGGGCCGAAGGCTTCGGCTGGTCGAACCTCGAATCGCGCGCACTGGTGACGCCGCAGACGCCCTTCAGGATCGGCACCGCGTCGAAACTGTTCACGTCGGTTGCGGCAGGCATGCTGTTCGAGAACGGCACGCTCGCGCTGGACAGCTCCATTCAGACGTACGTGCCGACGTATCCGGAGAAGGCGTGGCCCGTAACGCTGCGAGCAGTGATGGCGCACACCGCCGGCGTGACGCGCGATGCCGGCGACGAGGAGAACCTCACCGAGCGATGTGAAGCGACAACAGGAGGATTGCGTCGCTTCGCCGAGCGCCCGCTGCGCTTCGAGCCAGGCACCGAGTATCGCTACTCCAATTACGGCTGGATCCTTGTCAGCGCGGCGATCGAGGAAGCGGCGGGCCAGCCGTTCCCGTCGTTCATGCGCACGCGTGTCTTCCAACCGCTCGGCCTGCGAGACACGTTCATCGACGCTGCCGGTGAACCGATGCGCGATCACGCGACGTTCTACTTCCCGCGCTTTGCCGCCGACCCGCGCTACGGTCCGCAGCCGCCGCGCGAGCCTGACTACTCGTGCTTCAGCGGCGCCAGCGCGTTTCTCTCGACGCCGTCGGATCTCGTGCGGTTCGTCATGGCGACGACGAGCGGCACGCTGGTGAAACCGGAGACAATGACGCTGCTGCAGACATCTCAGCGTCTGGCGTCGGGTGAAGAGACCGGCTACGGCCTCGGCTGGGACCTCGAGACCGTCACGATCAACGGCGAGTCGATGCCGGCGATCGGCTACGACGGCACGATGATGGACGGCATGGTGGCGACGGTGATGTTCCTGCCGAAGCTGAACGTCGTGGTCGCCATCACCGCCAACACCGCGTTCGCCGACACGGCAACGCTCGCCGCACATGTGGCGGAGGCGTTCTCGCCGGCTGTCGCGCGAGCACAGTAGCGCCAGGTTGCGACTTTCAGGAGCATCGATGGACACCATCCAGGCAATCGGCAGGGATCTGGCTCATGCGGCGCGTTCGTTGATGCGCGCGCGTGCGTTCACGTTCGTGTGCGTGGTCTCACTCGGTCTCGGCATGGGCGCCTTTGTCGGGCTCGTCACCTTCATGCGGGCGATGACCGCGCCGGCACGCGGCATCGAGACCACTGGCCTGATGGAACTGCTGATCACGCCGCAGGGACCGCTGCGGATGAAAGCGGGTGTGGACGCGATCGAGGAATGGACGTATCCGGACTTCGAAGATCTGCGCCACGCCGATACCGGAATGGCGTTGACCGGGTGGGCATCCGGTCGCTCTGAGTTCGGTGAGCCCGAACCGGGCGACGACACGCCGATGCAGCGCAGCGTCCTGACATACTTCGTCTCTTCCAACTACTTCAGCACCTTCGGTGTCGCCCTGGCGCGCGGATCCGGTTTCGACCCGGCGATCGACGATCGCCCCTCGGCCGCTCCACGCGTCGTCATCAGCCACGGCTTCTGGCAGGACCGCCTGGCGTCCGATCCGGACATCGTTGGCAAGACGGTCGTGCTGAGCGGCGTGCCGCACACGGTGGTGGGAATTACGCCGGCGGCATTCAGAGGTCCCTTCAACGCGCTGGGCGAGCGCGCACCGCGTCCGGTGCTCTTCGTGCCGCTCGAACGGCATCCTCGCCTGCATGACGACGCCAACGCGCGGCTTGATCGGACGCGAGCCTGGGTGCACATCCATGGACGACTGGCGCCGGGCATCGACCGCACGCAGGCGGATGCCAGGATGTCGGCGCTGATGTCGAGGTTGTCGGCGCGGTTTCCGGCCACCAACGCCTTCAAGACGGCGTCGGTGCAGCCGTACTTCTCGAACGGCGCCGCGAGACGTTCGCAGACGCGGCGTATCTTCGCGGCGATACTCGGCCTGGCGGGCATGGTGCTGCTCATCGTCTGCGTGAACATCTCGGGCATGATGCTCGTCCGCGGTGCGGTGCGCGAACGCGAGCTGTCGATCCGCGAGGCAGTCGGCGCCAGCCGCTGGCGGCTGATGCAGTATCTGTTCTTCGAAGCGGTGTGGCTGGCGGTGATCGGCGGCGGCCTGAGCGTGATGGTGCTGTTCGGACTGCCGGCTGGCATCGCCCGATGGTTTGGTGAAACGGTACCGCCGGAGCTGGACTTCGATCTCACGGCGGTGGCCATCTGTGCCGGCCTCTGTTTCGTCGTCAGCCTCGTGCTCGGCCTGCTGCCGGCGCTGCGCATGAGTCGTCCGGATGTCATCAGGGCGTTGAAAGACGATGCGGGTGGCGGTGGACGCGCGGTGGGGCGTCTGCATCGTGCCGCCGTGGCGTTGCAGGTGGCGATTGCCGTGCCGTTCCTGGTGCTGAGCGGCGTGATGCTCGACCGCGTGCGCACGGCCGATTTCGGTGTGGACCTCCGTGGCGTCGTCGCCGCTCGTGTGGATCCAACGGCTCTCGCGGAGAACGGCGACCTCTCGATTCGCGCGGTGCGTGATGCGCTCGTCTCGGCCACCGGTGGATCGCCCATCGCGATGGCGGACGGCATGCCGGTGGACTTCGACTATCGTGAGGTCCGCGTGACCACGACGAACGGTTCGGCGGCCAGCAGCGCGCAGGTGACGCGCGTGGCCGAGGGGTATCTCCCCGCGCTCGGTGTGCGTGTGCTGCGTGGACGCGACATCACGCGCGCGGATCGCGACCTTGGCGAGCGCGTCGTCGTCATTTCGGAGCCGCTGGCGGCGCGGCTCTTTCCCGACAACGATGCGATTGGACAGCAGGTCGTGTTTGCGGATGCGGACGGGCGCGACCAGACGCTCACGGTGATTGGCGTCAGCTCCGACTTCGCGACGTCGCAGCTCACCACCGAGCGACCGCAGATGCTGCTGCCGCTGCCCGAGCAGCCGAGTATGCCCGTTTATCTCATCGCGCGCGGCGCGACGACGGACGAAACACGGCTGGCATCCGCGTTCGAGAACGTCGGCCGCGATCTGCATCTCTCCTACTTGCCCGGCAACATTCCGGAGTTCGATGGCGTCGTCACCGGTGCGCGGTTGATCAGGAAGAGCATCGCCGACCTCATCTCGGAGTCTGTGGCGACGGCGGTGGCCGGCGGCATCGTGCTTGTCCTCGCGTCGCTGGGCATTCTCGGCATCGTCGCGTTCATGGTGACGACGAGAACGCGGGAGATCGCGGTGCGGATGGCGCTCGGCGCCAGCCGGCTGCGCGTCGTCCGGCTGCTACTGTCCGATGTCGTACTGCTGGTGGCGCCAGGCGTCGTCATCGGGCTCCTCATCGGCGCGGTGCTGATTCGCACGCTGACCGAAGTGATGGGCACGCCGCTGACGGTGGGCCCGACGCCGCTCGGCGCGGTGGAGCCGCTGATCTACGTGACCGCCGCTGTCGTCACTATCGGCATCGCGCTGGTCGCCGGGCTGCCGGCGGCGCGGCGAGCGACGACCGTGCAGCCGATGCAGGCGATGCGATCGGAGTAATCGCGGCGCGTCACCGTCAGGCGCGCGGCTTGACCGCGGCGACGACGGCGAACGAGGCGCGGCGCCAGGTGACGTCGACGACGAACCCGGCCTTGCGCAGCTGCGCCGTCTCGACGTCGATCGGGAAGTAGGTGTCCTCGCCGGCCCAGGCCGCGAGGAACTTCTTCGCACCGGCGGCGCCATGGCTCATGGCCAGGTGATCGCGCCACAGTGCGTGGTGACGCGCGCGCAGTCGAGGGCTTGCGGCCGTCAGGCAGTCGGCATCGATCAGCATCCCGCCGGGACGGAGCGCCGCAAACGCCTTGCGGAAGATGCGCTGCTTCACCGATGGTTCGGCGACGTGGTGCAGCGAGAACGAGGCGGTGACGACATCGCACGTCGGGAACGGCGTCGACTCGAAGTGGCCCACGACAGGCGTCAGGACCTTCCCGAGCCGCTGTTCCGCCATCGCGAGCATCGCTGGATCGGCGTCGATGCCGACGACGCGCGCGCCCTTCAGCCGCGCCAGACACCGCGCCGCCAGCGCGCCCGAGCCGGTGCCGAGATCGAGGATGACTTTCGCCGGGCGCTCGAGTGCGTCGAGCGCCGTCGCCGCGGCGTCCAGGATCTCGTCGTAGAACGGGATGAAGGTGAGAATCTGCTGGTCGTATTCGTCCGTCCGGATCTTCAGGTGCGACGCCACGCTCATGGCCCCGATTCTAGTCGGAGGGCGAAGCCGATGCCGGCGATGCGATCGCAGGAGCGACGAGGACGATTCAGTTGGTTCAGGAGGTGGGTGCGCCGGGCCGCTTCGCGAAGAGTCGGATGCGCCAGGCGCCTTTCGTACGCACGAATGCGATGTCTTCACTCCAGCCGGGACGAATGCTTCGCCGGCCCCACGCCTTGGAGCCGTCGATGTCGACATCGTGCAGTGTCTCTCCCACGAAGAGCGACGACGACACCGAGCCGCCGCCAGCCGTCGCGCGAAGGTGCTGTTCGAGCGCGGCGGTGAGACCCGGCAAGTCCGGCGCGGCAGTCAGCACGTGCTGCAGTTGCCGCTTGTAGTCTGCAACCAACTGCAGGTGTGTGTGTGGACCGTTCACGTCCGCCGGCGGTGCGGCGCCCGTCGCACCGGCCCCGGGATGGTGCACACGCGCGTACGCGGCGGCGGACTCCACGACGCGCCGCGCGGCTTGTTGCGCCGGCTCGAGACTCTCGACGGGTATGCCGTGGGAGGCACAGAACTTCGTCAGCACATCAGGCGCCGTGGCCGCCTGGCCGAGCAGATGCGTGAGGCCGTTGCTGGCGATCCGCAGCAGATCCTTGCGATCCACACAGATGAAGAAGGCGGGCCAGTCGCGCCGCTTGACGGCGTCGCGTGCGGAGTCGAACACGGCGTCGGGAGTATCGAGCAGCATTCTCCACTCACTTCGATCCGAATCGCACGGTGTAGGCGTCCGGCGAGAACCCCACTTCGGTATCGCCGCCGATGTCGAGAATCGGGCGCTTGATCGCGGACGGATGCGCCAGCATCAGCGCGATCGCCTTCGTCTCGTTCAGTCCCGTCTTCTCCGCCTCAGGCAACTTTCTGAACGTCGTCCCGGCGCGATTGAGCACGGCTTCCCACCCATGCGTGCGGCACCACTGCTCGAGCTGCGCGCGATTTACGCCCGCGGTCTTGTAGTCGTGAAACGCGTAATCGACGCCGTGCGCATCCAGCCACGCCCGCGCGCGTTTGATGGTGTCGCAGTTGCGGATGCCGAACATGGTGACGGAAGCCATGCGCCCTATTCTGTAACATCGCCAGCACTCCGCAACGATCCATGCCCACCGAACGCGAGCAGATGCTGGCCGGCGCCTATCCTCCGCTCTGCCCAGCCTCAAGCAGCAGTTGCAGCTATCCGGATCGCAGCGCGGTCGCTCACCGGCGTTGAAGCGCGGCGCGGGCACCGAGCGCGGAGGGGATGCCGATACCGACGGCGTGCACGACGATCGTCAGGCCGATCCACAAGGGAACGGCAGCCGGCGGACCGGCGTTCGACAGCGGCAGCACGATGCCGTTCATCACCGCGTATACACCCACGCCGTAGACGGCGCCCCACAACCATGGACGTCTCACCAGCGCGGGCCAACGGCGTGCCGCCGTGGCGTAGACGAATGCGACGGTCAGCGCGATCAGGAAGTGCAGCACAAAGCCGAGCGCGGCGGTTTGCGCGCCGCCGACACGCGCGGCCTCGCCGAGCAGCCCGGCCGCGACGGACTGCAGGATCTGGCCGAAGCCGAGCCCCGCCCGCAGCCACCAGAACACCCACGCGTAGATGATGTCGATGGCGCCGGCGACGATGCCGGCGAGGGCGACGTAGGACCAGCGGATGTGAGCGGGTTGTGGGTGACTCATGCGGCGATCCTGTGTTCGGTGGCGGCTGTCTCGCGCGGTGGGGAGAATACACCAGCCCCAACAGCGGCTACGAGGACGCCCCCGCGTTCGGGTTCACCTTCGTCCTGCCCTGCTAGGATGTCCGCGTATGCTCACGATGCTCCGCGATCTGAACGCGCACAACGGTCACGCCAATGCCGCCATGCTCAACGCGATTCGCCAGCGCGGGGCGGCGGTCGCCGATACCGAGTTGTGCGACCTGCTGCATCACATCCTGCTGGCCAATCGTTTCTGGCTGCTCACCCTTCTCGGGCAACCGTTCGTCGTCGACACCGAGTCGCGTCCGTCCGCGTCGTTTGACGAGCTGATTCAACGGTACGCGCACACGCACGAACAACAGTCGGCGTGGCTCGCCGCGGCGACCGAGGCCGACCTCGCGCGCATCCTCGAGAGCGAGTTCATTCCCGGTGGCCGGTGTTCCATCGCTCAGGCGTTGACGCAGGTGTGCCTGCACTCGCACGGTCACCGCGCGCAGTGCGCGAAGCTGCTGCGGCGGCATGGCGGCACGCCGCCCGCCATGGACTTCATCTTCTGGTTGGCCGGCCGTCCCGCGGCGGATTGGGGCGTTCCCGTATCGGCTGGCACTGCGCCGGCGCACGACGCGCTGTAGGGAACGCCATGATCAGGAGATCGACGGCAGTGCTTTGATCTTGCGGACCACCTGGCGACAGGCGCCGACTAGATCGGTCACCAGCCTCTCGTCCAAGTCCAGCGCACCTTCGTACTCGGTCCGATTGCGCATGTCGTGGCACTTCGACAACACGCGCCACACCTCGGGCCCCAGGCCGAGCGTGTCGGGTATGACCTGGAAGACGATGTACCGTTTTGAAGGCCGATACCCGTGATGTCGAAGGGCCGCCAGACAGAGCGCGTGAGCCGCACCGTACGCAAGGTCGAACCGGCTCTCCAATGAATTCGCCTCGTTCTCTGCATCCTTCAAGCGAGCCAGGCCCGAGCGCACCAGGCCGTCGAACTCCTTCGCGTCCGGGGCTTCTTTCGCGAGAACGTTTCCTGGACCCGCCAGGCGATCAATCGGCGGTGGGGAGTTCATGCTCCGATCCAATCACCCAGAGTTTCGGCTGCTCGAGCATACGAGTCACGAACGCATTCTCCGACCGGGCACGCCTGGAGAACTCGGCGGCGGTGTATACGGTGGGATTGACGTTGCGACCGAGGGCGCGCGACACGCGCTCCAGGGCGCCGAAGATCTCACCATACGTCAGGCTGTCGGTGATGATCATCAGGTCGATGTCGCTCGCCGAGTGGTCGGTCGCCTTGGCGACGGAACCGTACACGAACGCCGCGCGGATCGCTCGTGACACAGGCTTCAGCGCGTCTCGGATCGGCTCCGCGAGACCGACCGTTTTCAGGACAATACTCCGCAGTTCGGAATACAGGGGTGACGCCGCGTTCGCCTGGTAGTGCTTCTGATGGCCAATCCGTCGGGCCGAGATCAGACCGCTCCGTTCCAGCTTCGCGAGTTCACGCTGTGCGGCTCCGGAGCCCGTGCCTGTGTCCCGAATCAGCTCGGAGGCGTAGAAGCTCCGTTCGGGCTGACCGAAAAGCACACCGAGAACGCGCTGCTGCGTCTTCGTGAACAGCGCATCCGCCAGGCTTTTCCGAACCAATCGACGCGACCGCGGCCTCACACCCAATGTGGGCACAATCATGCCCGATTTGGGCATGACCAGTCAAAGTCTTGGATCTCGTCCGAGAACCTCATAACGCGCCTGATCTCCGGCAGGAGAGTCTGTTTCCGAGCGTTGTCTGCTACACGATCACCGACCGCGCGCGCAGGAAGGCACGGCCGAACTGCGGGGCTCCCTCCACCAGGATCGCGGCTGCGGCCTCGCGCTCGGGGAGCGCATTGAACAGCACCTTCCAGGCGGTGTGATCGGTCAATCGAATCACGGCCGTGGTGGCCTCCGGCGTCCCTCGGTGCAGGGTCCACCGCGCACCGTTGTACGACAACGTCCATTGGCCACCGCTCGCGCCCGTGATGTCGAGCACGACGTTCTGGCCCACCTCCGCCGAAACATCACGGAAGGCGTATGGCAGACCTCGCAGCGCCACGTCGATGACCACGCTGAGGTACCGGGGATCTGCCAGCGTGTCGGCGCCGACCGCCATTCGGATCTGCTCCTGATGGTGCCAGACCTCCGTGAACTCGCGTCCCAGATCGAACCATGCGGCGGATGCCTCTTCGCCGGCCCACGACACCGGGAAGAGGGCCGGGGCATCGAGCGGCAGTGACTCGTACCAATCCGCGGCGTCGCTGGCTGCACGCTCGTAGACATCCGTCAGCACGCGCGGGCTCAGTCGCTGCGCCGCACGGATCCACTGCGCGTTCAGGCCGTTGATGAAGGCGACGAAATCCCGGTCGGACGCGATGGGTGTGTCAGGTGCAGGAGGGATCATGCCGTCTCGATGGAACGACAGCCGCCGCAAGGTCGTGTCGAGCATGTGCGCGACGACGTCTCGAACCGTCCACGAGCCGGCGACGGTTGGCCGCGCCCACGCGCTGGGCTCCACGCCTCTGAGCAGGGCTACGAGTGCAGTGGACACCGGCCGGAACAGGTGACGCGTATCGACCGGGAGCAGCGGCGCCAGCGACATGACCGATTGTGTCCTCACGATGGTCCGGGCACAAGCAATCCGCCGACGAAGCGCTACGTCTGCCGGGCGATCGCAGGAGCTACTCTGGACGTCCGGGATGAACGACCTGCCGCCCGCGGACGTCTTCGAAGGGCTCGAAATTGCGGTCGCGGTGGAGCAACGCATGGGCGTGTTCGAGACAGAACGTCGCGATGAGGCAATCGATGGTCTTGCGGACGGTCCGCCCAGAGACGCCGATCACGCGACCAACGGCAACGACACGGAACCACCCGAGAGCAGCACGGATATCCCGCTGCTCGTGGTCCTGTCAGAAAGCCTCACGTCACAATCACGTCACAGTTTGCGATTGGCGGGATCCCCGCCCTCCGCTAAACTGTTGATTCCATCCGCCTTCGCTCGCGCGAACCGCCAGCGAGCTACGACGGGATGCCACGCCAAAGCCGCGAAGCGGCGGAGGCGGGCACTTGAACGGAGAGATGTCCGAGTGGTTGAAGGAGCACGCTTGGAAA
>JADZCY010000281.1 GCA_020851325.1 Acidobacteriota bacterium
GCCGGCGGCGACATCGAGAAGTGCCAGCAGGGCATCGTCTACATCGACGAGATCGACAAGATCGGCCGCAAGGACGAGAACCCGTCGATCACGCGCGACGTCTCGGGCGAAGGCGTGCAGCAGGCGCTGCTGAAGATCCTGGAAGGTACCGTCGCCAACGTGCCGCCGCAGGGCGGCCGCAAGCACCCGCACCAGGAGTTCTTCCAGATCGACACGACGAACATCCTGTTCATCTGTGGCGGCGCGTTCGTCGGGCTCGACAAGGTGATCGAACGCCGCGTCGGCCGCAAGACGCTCGGCTTCAAGGCCGACGTCAAGTCGCAGAAGGGTCGCGACCCCGGTTCGGTGCTCGAGCGGCTCGAACCGCAGGATCTGATCAAGTTCGGCCTGAGTCCCGAGTTCGTCGGCCGCCTGCCGGTCACCGGCACGCTGCACGAACTGGACAAGCCGGCACTGGTGCAGATCCTCACCCAGCCGCGCAACGCCATCACGCGGCAGTATCAGAAGCTGTTCGAGTACGAGAACGCCAAGCTCCGCTTCACCGACGATGCGGTGGAAGCCATCGCCGAGATGGCGCTGGAGCGCAAGATCGGCGCGCGCGGCCTGCGGATGATCATCGAGGACCTGATGCTGGACCTCATGTATCAGCTGCCCGGCCAGAAGAAGTCGCGGGAATGCGTCATCACGCGCGAGATGGTGATGACCAAGAACACCGCGCTCGAAGTCGTCGAAAAAGCGGGATGAGTCACGAGCCCGGAGCCGGTCGAGGTGGCGCCTCGCCGGCACGGTGCCGCCGTGTCAGCACTCCCGAGCTCGAAGCAGTCCCGTTCCACGTCGCTGTCCCGAACGTCGCGCGGTCCCGGTACCGTGCGCTGTGACTCCTGGTTCCTGCACGTTATGACCGAAGTCTACGAAACCCTCCCCATCGTCCCGCTCCGCGACGTCGTCGTGTTCCCGCACATGATGATGCCGTTCGTCATCGGCCGGCCCTCGTCCATCCGCGCGCTGGAACATGCGCTCGGCAAGGACAAGCGGGTGTTCCTGGCGGCACAGCACGACGCGTCGACCGACGACCCCAAGGCCGAGGACATCTACACGATGGGCACGGTGGCCAACGTCGTCCAGAGCCTGAAGCTGCCTGACGGCAACATCAAGGTGCTGGTCGAGGGCGTCGATCGCGCCCGCGTCATCGAGTGGAAGGACGACAAGGGCTTCTACCGCGTCGTCGTCAAGATCGTCCAGAAGCTGAAGGACCAGGCCGGCGACGTCGAACAGACGATGAGCCGCGTCGTGTCGTTGTTCGAGCAGTACGTGAAGCTCTCGAACAACCTGCACTACGACGCCATGATTGCCGCCGTGCGTGTCGACGATCCGGGCAAGCTCGGCGACACCATTGCCGCGCACCTGTTGGTCGGCGTCGACGAGAAGCAGAACCTGCTCGAAATCGTCTCGCCGCTCGAACGCCTCAACCGCATCGCCAGCATCCTCGAAGCCGAGGTGGACAAGCTCCAGGTCGATCGCCGCATCCAGTCGCGCGTGAAGAAGCAGATGGAGAAGGCGCAGAAGGAGTACTACCTCAACGAGAAGATGAAGGCGATCCAGAAGGAACTGGGTCGCAAGGACGAGAAGGGGAACGAGATCGAGGAACTGCGCAAGAAGATCGAACAGTCGCGGATGCCGAAGGAGACCGAGGAAAAGGCCCTTCAGGAGTTGAAGCGTCTCGAGGCGATGCCGCCGATGTCGGCGGAAGCCACCGTGTCGCGCAACTACCTCGACTGGCTGATCGCGGTGCCGTGGCACAAGAAGACCAAGGAGAACCGCGATCTCAAGAACGCCGAGGTAGTGCTCAACGAGGATCACTACGGCCTCGAGAAGATCAAGGACCGTATCCTCGAGTTCCTCGCCGTGCGGGCGCTGGTGAAGAAGCCGAAGGCCACCATCCTCACCTTCGTCGGCCCGCCGGGCGTCGGCAAGACGTCGCTGGCCAAGTCGATCGCGCGGGCGATGAACCGCAAGTTCGTGCGCCTGTCGCTCGGCGGCGTGCGTGACGAAGCCGAGATCCGCGGCCATCGCCGCACCTACATCGGCGCGTTCCCCGGTCAGATCATCCAGATGATGAAGAAGGCCGGCTCGCTCAACCCGGTCTTCCTGCTCGACGAAGTCGACAAGATGTCGATGGACTTCCGCGGCGACCCGTCGGCGGCGCTGCTCGAAGTGCTCGACCCCGAGCAGAACAACGCGTTCCTCGATCACTACCTCGACGTCGAGTTCGACCTGTCGCACGTGATGTTCCTGTGCACGGCCAACGTGCTGCACACCATTCCGCAGGCGCTCCGCGACCGCATGGAAGTGCTGCAGCTGGCCGGCTACACGGAACAGGAGAAGGTGGAAATCGCGCGGCGCTTCCTGGTGCCGAAGGCGATTGAAGGTAACGGCCTCACCGACAAGAACATCGTCTTCGAGACGGATGCGATCCAGGCCGTCATCCAGCGCTACACGCGCGAAGCCGGCGTCCGTAACCTCGAACGCGAAGTGAACTCGGTGTGCCGCAAGGTGGCGCGCAAGGTGGTGGTGGAAGGGCCGACGACCTTCGACACGATCACGCCCGACAAGGTCACGGAGTTCCTCGGCGTGCCGCGCTATCGGCCGACGGTCGCCGAAGAGCAGAACGAGATCGGCATTGCCACCGGCCTGGCGTGGACCGAAGTCGGCGGCGAGATCCTGATCACCGAAGCGACGCTGATGCCCGGCCGCGGCCGGCTGACGCTCACCGGCAAGCTCGGTGACGTCATGCAGGAATCGGCGCAGGCGGCAATGAGCTTCGTGCGCTCGCGCGCCGAAGAGTTCGGCATCGCCAAAGACTTCAACCGCAAGATCGACGTCCACGTGCACATCCCGGAAGGCGCGATTCCGAAGGACGGTCCGTCCGCCGGCATCACGCTGGCGACGGCGCTCATCTCGGCGCTGGCCCGCATCCCGGCCCGCCGCGACGTGGCGATGACCGGCGAGATCACGCTCCGCGGCAAGGTGCTCCCGATCGGCGGCGTGAAGGAAAAGGTCCTCGCCGCGCACCGCGCCGGCGTGAAGACCATCCTGGTTCCGAAGGACAACGAGAAGGACCTCGCCGACATCCCGAAGAACGTCCTCGACGCGCTCGACGTGCACCTGGTGAGCGGGATGGACGAAGTGCTGAAGATCGCGCTCGAAGGTCCGTTGACGCCGCTGCCGCCGTCGGCGGACTCGGGCGACATCGGCGAGTCGGCGGAAGCGATAACGCACTAGGTCCTAGGTCCTAGGTCCCAGGTCTTAAGCAAGAGATCGAGATCACGCGGTCGTGGAACGTACGGAAGAGAATGCGATCATCCCGCCGTGGACAAGTGTCCGTGCCTGGGACCTAAGACCCAGGACCTAAGACTTTTTTCGTGAGACCTTCCGCAGAATTCGTGACGAGCGCCGCCGCGGCGTCGGGGTTTCCGCGCGAGACGCGGCCCGAGATTGCGATGGTCGGGCGCTCGAACGTCGGCAAGTCGAGCCTGATCAACGCGCTGCTGAAGCAGCCGCTGGCGCGGACCAGCGCGGCGCCGGGCAAGACGCGGCTGGCCAATTTCTTTCGCGTGCAGCTGTCGGGGCGGGCGCCGTTCTTCCTGGTCGATTTGCCGGGCTACGGCTACGCGCGAGCGGCGCGCAGCGGCGCCGGCAAGGCGGCGGAGCGGCGCGAGGACGCGCGCGCGGCCTTCGATCAACTGGCGGCGGAGTATTTCGCCGCCGGGCGCGGCGCGGTGCTGCTGCTGGTCGACAGCCGGCATCCCGACCTCGACGCCGATCTGCGCGCGTGGGCGTGGATGGTCGATCACGGCGTCACCGTTCACGTCGTCGCGACGAAGGTGGACAAACTGACGCAGGCCGAACGCCAGCGTCATCTCGGAGCACTGGAACGTCGGTACTCAGGACCGGTGTCGGCCGTGTCGGCCCACACCGGTGAAGGACTGGAAGCACTGTGGACACAGATCGCAAGGCTGCTCGGGTAGCCCACTCCCACCCCCATCGCCACGGCTCGGCCACCGCGACGGCCACCGCCCCGCCCGAACCCGCGCTCGACATCACCACGCTCAAGGGCCTCGGCGTCACGGAGCTGACGAAGATTGCGCGCGAGCTCGACGTGCCGCACGCGACCGGGCTGCGGACCCAGGAGCTCATCTTCGAGATCCTGCGGGCGAAAGCCGCCAAGGCCGGGCACATCTTCTCGGAAGGCGTGCTCGAAGTGCTGCCCGACGGCTTCGGCTTCCTCCGCGCGCCGGACTACAACTACCTCGCCGGCCCCGACGACATCTACGTCTCGCCCTCGCAAATCCGCAAGTTCGATCTCCACACCGGCGACACCATTGCCGGCCAGGTGCGCTCGCCGAAGGAAGGCGAACGCTACTTCGCGCTGATCAAGGTCGAGGCCATCAACTTCGAGGCGCCGAACCGCGGCCGCGAGCGCGTGTTCTTCGAGAACCTGACGCCGCTCTACCCGCAGGAGCGCGTCCGTCTCGAGGCCGACCCCGACAACCTCTCCACGCGCGTCATGGACATGATGACGCCGCTTGGCAAGGGCCAGCGCGGCCTGATCGTCGCGCCGCCGCGCACCGGCAAGACGATGCTGATGCAGTCGATTGCCAATGCGATCACGATCAATCACCCCGAGGTGTACCTGATCGTGCTGCTGATCGACGAGCGTCCGGAAGAAGTGACCGACATGCAGCGCTCGGTGAAGGGCGAGGTGATTGCCTCGACGTTCGACGAGCCGGCGCAGCGCCACGTGCAGGTGTCGGAGATGGTGATCGAGAAGGCGAAGCGCCTGGTCGAGTGCGGCAAGGACGTCGTCATCCTGCTCGATTCGATCACGCGCCTGGCGCGCGCCTACAACACCGTGGCGCCGACCTCCGGCAAGATCCTGTCCGGCGGCGTCGACAGTAACGCGCTGCAGCGGCCGAAACGCTTCTTCGGCGCCGCCCGCAACATCGAACAGGGCGGCTCGCTCACCATCGTCGCGACGGCGCTGGTCGATACCGGGTCGCGCATGGACGAAGTGATCTTCGAGGAGTTCAAAGGCACCGGCAACATGGAGGTGCACCTCGATCGCAAGCTCGCCGATCGCCGCGTCTTCCCCGCCATCGACATCATCAAGAGCGGCACGCGCAAGGAAGAGATGCTGCTGACGCGCGACGACCTGCAGCGCGTCTACGTCCTGCGCCGCGTGCTGACGCCGCTGTCGCCGGTGGAGGCAATGGAGCTGCTGCTGTCGAAGATGGGCAAGACGAAGACGAACGCCGAGTTCATGGCGGCCATGCAGAAGTGACGGCCCTCCGGCCCTCCAGCCCCCCAGCCCACCAGTCCTCCAGTCCTCCAGTCCTTGAGCGCCTCCGGGGATAATAGGCGCATGCGATCGTTTGCCCTCCCCCTCGGCGCGGCTTTCGCGCTCGCGCTTGGAATCGTCGCCGTGTCGGCCCAGGGCCCGGGCATGCGCGGCACGCGCGTCGAACCCGGCCAGCCGTGCCCGGCCGGCACCACGGAAGTCCGGCCAGGCAGCTGCCAGGCCCCCGATCAGCCGGCGCCGAGCATCCTCGACTATCGCCCGCGCTCGACGCTGGTGACGCCGCAGCATCCGGTGCCGCGCGCGAAGTTTCCCGCCATCGACGTCCACGGCCATCCCGGATCGCTGACCTCGGCCGACGCCATCAACCGCGTCGTCGCCGAGATGGACAAGTTGAACCTGGCGATGATGATCGTCGCCGAGAACGTCAGCGGCGATCGGCTGACGCAGACACTCGCCGCGCTCGCCGCGAGTCCGCACAAGGATCGCTTCCGCGTCATGGGCGGCGTCGACTTCCGCAACGTCGGTCCCGGCTGGGCCGAACGCGCGGTCGCCCAACTCGAAGCCGACGTCAAGGCCGGCATCGTCGGCGTCGGCGAGATCCCGAAGCAGTTCGGGCTGAACACGCGCAAACCTGACGGCTCGCGGTTGAAGGTGGACGACCCGGCGCTCGATCCGCTGTGGGCCGCGTTCGCACGGCTCGACATTCCGGTGTTCATTCACACCGCTGAACCGCAGGAGTTCTTCCAGCCGCTGGACTACACGAACGAACGCTGGCTCGAGCTGTCGCTGTTCGCCAACCGCCGCAACAACCAGCCGGGGCAGGTTTCCTTCGAGGAGCTGATCACGGAGCGGAACAACGTCTTTCGCAAGCACCCGAAGACGCGCTTCATTGCCGCGCACTTCGGCTGGCATGCGAACGACCTCGCACGCGCCGCGAAGATGCTCGACGACTTCCCGAACGTGAGCATCGAGGCCGGCGCCGTGCTCTACGACCTTGGCCGCCAGCCGCGCACCGCGCGCGCGTTTTTCGTGAAGTATCAGGACCGGATCATGTTCGGCAAGGACTCGTTCCAGCCGAACGAGTATCCCTACTACTGGCGCGTGTTCGAGACCGAAGACGAGTACTTCGACTACTACCGCGACTACCACGCCTTCTGGAAACTCTACGGCATGGGTCTACCGGACGATGTGCTGAGGAAGGTGTATGCGGAGAACGCGAGGAAGACACTGCGATTGGGACCTAAGTCCTAGGTCCTAAGTCCTAGGACGACCTAAGACCTAGGACCTAAGACCTTGAGATCTACTCTCCCGGCCGTCGCGGCGCCTGCTGGCGCTCGGTGGACGGCGGGACCAGGCCCTTGGCGCGCATGTAGGCGGCGCCGGTGCCATACATCTCGTTGTTGTGCGAGGTGATGTTGGCGACGATCGAGCCGCGCGCCACTTCGTTCTGGCCCTGCTTCACCAGTTCGGCGACATTGGCATCGGTCAGGCCCTTCACCGCGTCGTCGCAGAAGGCGTAGGCGTCGTTCAGCGCCTTGACGAATTCGGCCTTGCTCTTCAGCAGCTCTTCCAGGTTCTTGCCCTGGTTCGGATTGGCGACGCCCTTCAGCGCCGCGCACGATCCATACATGCTGTTGGCCGCGTGCGCGAACAGCTGGCCGAACATGCGCGAGGACTCGTGCGGCTTGTAGCTGTAGTCGGCCTCCGGCATCTTCTCGGCCATCTCGGTGATGTTGCGCTTCACGCCGTCGTAGGAGCGCTGCAGGCCCTGCGCGAGGGTTACCTTCTGGGGCGGTCCACCCATCTGGGCAAAGGCGGGGAGCGCAGAGAGCAGGACGATCGAGGTACAGGCGGCAAGACGTGTCATCGGGTTTTCTTCTCCTTGGCCGAACAGCGGCTCATGGACTGTAGCCGACCAGTGATGGCCATTTCAAGGTCGCTCGACGGTCGCTGAGCGGCCGCTCGACCTCGCCAGCCGGCGGCGATGTCGATTCAGAGGCAACGCGATTTTGCTATAAGTGAAGGTTCCCATGGCTACTCGACGCACCGCCAAGACATCCAGCCGCCTCGTCCGCGTCGGCCTCACGCAGATGGCGTGCGGGCCCGACCCCGCGGCCAACCTCGAACGGCAGGTCCGCCTCGCCGAGCGCGCCATGAAGGGCGGCGCCAACATCGTCTGCACGCAGGAGCTGTTCCGCTCGCAGTACTTCTGTCAGGTCGAGGACCATCGCTTCTTCGCGCTGGCCGAGTCGATTCCCGGGCCGTCCACCGACGCGTTGGCGGCCATCGCGCGGAAGTACGGCGTCGTGGTCATCGCGTCGCTGTTCGAGAAGCGCGCCGCCGGGCTGTACCACAACACCGCGGTGGTGATCGAAGCCGACGGATCGATCATGGGCGTCTACCGGAAGATGCACATCCCGGACGACCCGCTCTACTACGAGAAGTTCTACTTCACGCCGGGCGACACCGGCTTCCGCGCCTGGCGCACGTCGCAGGGCACCATCGGCGTGCTGGTCTGCTGGGATCAATGGTTCCCGGAGGGCGCGCGGCTCACCGCGCTGCAGGGCGCGGAGATCCTGTTCTACCCGACGGCCATCGGCTGGCACCCCTCGGAGCGCAAGGCGTACGGCAAGGCGCAGCACGATTCGTGGGAACTGATTCAACGCAGCCATGCCGTCGCCAACGGCTGCTACGTGTGCGTGCCGAATCGTACGGGCATCGAGCACGTGCTCGACGCGAAGGGCCGCGCCGTCAACAAGGACGGCATCCAGTTCTGGGGGCAGTCGTTCGTCGCCTCGCCGGATGGCCAGGTCGTCAAGCGCGCGGCGGTCGACAAGGAAACAGTGATGATCGTCGACTGCGACCTCGACCGCGTCGAGTTCAGCCGCACGCACTGGCCGTTCCTGCGCGATCGGCGCATCGATGCCTACGGCGATCTGACGCGCCGTTTCTCCGACTAGCCCGCTTCTCCACGGCTTTCGTATGGCACCCGCGCGTTCATCATCCGTTCGTACGCCCACGGCCGCGCCGGCCGGCACGCCCCGCGCGCTGGGTTACCGCTTCCCTGCCGAATGGGCACGCCACTCCGGCACGTGGATGTCGTGGCCGCGGCCCGAAGGCATCTCGTTTCCGGATCGCTATCACGAGTGCATCAAGGGCGTCGTCGCCATCATCGCGACCATCGCGCGCTTCGAGCCGGTGCACATCAACGTTCCCAACGGCAACTACCGGCGCATCGTCCGCGAGACGCTGGCCGCGCACAAGGTGCCGCTGGGCCGCATCCGCCTGCACGAGATCCCGACCAACGAGTGCTGGGCGCGCGACCATGGGCCGGCGTTCCTTGTCCGCACGCATGGCGGCCGCACCGAAGGCGCCATCGTCGACTGGGGCTTCAACGCCTGGGGCGGCAAGTACCCGCCGTTCGACGCGGACGACGAGGTGCCGACGCGCGTGGCGGACGTGCTCGGCGTGCAGACGGTGTTCCATCCCGGCATCGTCATGGAAGGCGGCGCCATCGACGTCAACGGCGAAGGCACGCTGCTGACCACCACGTCGTGCCTGCTCAACCCGAATCGCAATCCGGATCTCTCGCAGACCGACATCGAGCGCTACCTGTGCGACTACTACGGCCAATCGCGCGTCGTCTGGCTCGGCGAGGGGATTCAGGGCGACGACACCGACGGGCACATCGACGACCTCGCGCGCTTCATCGACGAGCGAACGGTGGCGATCGGCATGGAACAGGACCGGCGCGACGCCAACTTCGACGTCCTGCGCGACAACCGCGATCGCCTGGACGATGCGCATGACGCCAATGGTCGTGCGTTCGACATCGTGGAACTGCCGATGCCGCGGCCGGTGCTGTACGACGGTCAGCGGCTGCCGGCCACCTACATGAATTTCTACTTCGTCAACGGCGGCCTGATCGTCCCGACGTTCGGCCAGCCCGAACGCGACCGCCGCGCCCTGGCGATCCTGCAAGCCTGGCTCCCGAAGCGCGAAGTCGTCGGCGTCGACTGCCGCGCCGTCATCTGGGGTCTCGGCGCGGTGCACTGTTTGACGCAGCAACAACCACGCTGGTAACGCACCCTCGTGCCGCACCTCCGTGGCGCACCCCCGTGCCGCACCTTCGTGCCGCACCCTCGTGGAGCACCTCCGTGGCGCACCTCCGTGGAGCACCCCCGTGGAGCACCATCGTAGAATCTCCCGTGCCCTCCTCCCTGCGCCTGCTGGCCGATCAAGCGTTTTCGCGTGCCGCCGGCGCGCCGCTGGTCGCCGGCAATCGCGTGACGCTGCTGCGCGACGCGCGTGAGAATTACCCCGCCTGGCTCGACGCCATCGCGTCGGCGACGCAGTGGATCCACTTCGAGACCTACATCTTCTACAGCGACGAGGCCGGCCGCATCTTCAGCGAGGCGCTGGCCGAGCGCGCGCGGGCCGGTGTCCGCGTTCGCGTGCTCGCCGACTGGGCGGGCAGCCTCGGCAAGACGTCACGCCGCTTCTGGCACGACATGCGCGCCGCTGGCGTCGACGTGCGGCTCTTCAACACGCCGCGGCTGGATTCACCGCTGGCGTGGCTGTCGCGCGATCACCGCAAGATGATCGCCGTCGACGGCCGCATCGCGTTCGTCACCGGGCTGTGCGTCGGCAACCAGTGGGTCGGCGATCCCGAGCGCAACCTCGAGCCGTGGCGCGACACCGGCGTGGGGCTGGTCGGGCCGGCGGTCGCCGATGTCGAGATGGCGTTCACCGAGGCGTGGGCAGCGGCGGGGCCGCCGCTGCCGAAGGACGAGTACGTCGACCGCGACGCCCTGCCGTGCGCCGGCGATGCCGAGGTGCGGGTGATCGCCTCGATGCCGAACACCGGCGGCATGCTGCGCGTGGACCAGTTGGCGGCGGCGCTGGCGCGGCGCACGCTCTGGGTGTCGGACGCCTACTTCGTCGGCGTGGCGTCGTACGTGGAAGCGCTGCGTAACGCCGCGCGCGACGGTGTCGACGTCCGCCTGCTCGTGCCCGGCAGTGGCTCCGATATCGCCGTCGTCCAAAGACTGACGCGCGCCGGCTATCGCGTGCTGCTCGAGAGCGGCGTGCGGGTGTTCGAGTGGAACGGCTCGATGATGCACGCGAAGACGGCGGTGGCCGACGGCCACTGGGCGCGCGTCGGGTCGACGAACCTGAACCTGCAGAGCTGGCTCGGCAACTGGGAGCTGGATGTGGCCGTCGACGACGAGGCGTTCGGCCGCGAGATGGAAGCGATGTTCGAGGAGGACCTGCGCAACTCCACCGAGATCGTCCTCGGCACGCGCAACGTTCATCCGGCGCAGGCGATGCACAAGCGGTTCCGCCGGGGCACGGGGAGCCGCTCCCGCGCCGCCGCCGGCGCGCTGCGCCTGGGCAGCACGTTCTCGGCCGCCCTCACCGCCCGCCGGCCGCTGGGCCCGGCGGAAGCGTCGATGCTGCTCTACGGCGCCATCTTTGCGCTGGTCACGGCCGGTGTCGCCGTCGCCTGGCCGGCGCTGGTCGCCGTGCCACTCGGCGCCTTCGTCGCCTGGCTGGGGATGGGGTGGCTGGTCCGGGCGTGGAGCTTATATCGGGGCAGATAGCGCCCTCGAATTGATGGGCGTCGGACTGGTATACTAGGGGTTTCCACCAGTCGCCGGTAAGCGGACAGAGCACGGGTGCCTCCGTGTGGTCCCGGATCCGGCAGCAAGGACGACCGATGAAGACCGGCATTCACCCCGAGTACCAGGAAGTCACCGCCACCTGCGCCTGCGGCGCGTCGTGGAAGACGCGTTCGACGAAGAAGGACCTGCACCTCGACATCTGCAGCAGCTGCCACCCGTTCTTCACGGGCCGCCAGAAGCTGATCGACACCGAGGGCCGCGTCGACCGCTTCACCAAGAAGTTCGGCGCCCAGACCGTGGAAGCGCGCAAGGCCGCCGCGCAGGCCGCCAAGGACGCGAAGAAGAAGAAAGCGAACTAGCTCTCCCATAACGCCGCGCGCCGCTGGAGCTTTCGCTCCAGCCGGCGCAGGCGGTGTTCCACCGCCTCGCGACGTTTCCCCCACTCCGACTCCACCAGCAATTGCCGCGCGTGTGCGTGCGCGGTTTCGAAGTCTCGCGCCTTGTGCTCGTGAAAGATCGCAAGCGCCTCACGGGCTTCCTGCCGCAGCGCCGCCGGGCATCGCGGCAGATCGGCCAGGCGTTGCCACGTCGCCACCGCCTCCTGCACGCGGCCGGCGCGGCGCCGCACATAAGCCAGTCGCCTCAGCGCATCGCCGAGCGTTTCCGGATCGCGGCCCACACGCGTCAGCGCCTCGCTTGCGCGAACGTACGCCGCTTCCGCCGCATCGATGTCGCCGGCGCGATCGTAGATGCAGCCGAGTCCCAGGCATTCGTAGGCGTCGCGCGTCGAGGCCGGACCGCGCTGGATGAGTTCGAACGCGCGCGCCATCACCAGCGCCAACGACACCAGGTCCAACCGGTTGTGCTCGAGCACCGCTTCGAGTGGATTGGCATCGCCGTCGCGCACGAACTGGAAATAGCGCGAGGGGATCTCGAAGCCGGGCACGTCGCCCACACGATGCAGTCCGGCGAGCAGGCGTTCGAGCGTGCCGAGTGAACAACTGGCGTCGGCACTGCCGTCGAGCGTGCCGCGCGCGCGCCACAGGCGCCGCGCCGGGTGCAGCATGTCGGTGTGCGCCGCGTCTTCGAACGGAAACGGCACGCGGTGCAGCAGGTAGCGCGTCTCGATCAGCGGCACGTCGAACGACTTGCCGTTGAAGGTGACGATCGTCCCGCGCGCCGCCGCCCACGCCGCCACTTCCGCCAGCAGCGTGCGCTCGTGCTCGTAGCCGGGCATCAGGAACTGCGTCACCGTGATGCCGTCCGCATCGAGGCACGCGCAGCCGACGAGAAACGCCTGCGTCCCCGCACCGCCCGCGAGCCCCGTCGTCTCGAGATCCAGAAACCACAGCGAGTCGTGGCGGGGCGGAGCCTCGCCGTAGCGCGCAGCGCGGAGGCGGGTCGATACGTCACTGCGCGTGGTCAGGACGGCGTGTGCGTCCGCGCCGGCCAGCAGCGTCTCGGTGATCTCGCGCACCGGCACGCGACCGTGCCGGTCGTGCGCCGCGTAGTGCCGCTGCACGACGATGGTGGCGCCGGTCGTGGTGGTGGTCACTTCCCCGCCGAGGATGGAGGCCGCGCGCGACAACTGCGCCGCATCGAGACCGCGCGAGATCCGCGCAGCAGTGTGCGTGGCTGATGACGTCCCGTCATCAACGGACGCCTCGCTGTTGGCGCTGGACACTTCCGGCGCCACGCGAGGCACCGCCCCGCCGACACCACCGACAATCCCGCGCAGACGTTCTGTGAGCGTAGACACTGGCTAGAAAGGCACCTCGTCTTCGGAGGCGGCGAGCGCGGGCACCGCGTCCCGGTGCGGACTCTCCTCGGACGCAATCGTGCGCCGCCCGACGGCGCGATCGAGCGGCTCGCCAAGCGCCATCGGCGTCAGATGATCCAGCAGCCGCAACGTCACCGTCTTCGCCAGCGGTCCCGTCTCCCCCACCGGCCCCACACACGTGGGACACCCGTGCTCGCAACCGCAGCCGGCGATCAACTCGCGCGTCTGCACCAGCAGTTCGCTATGCATGCCGTAGAGCGGCGCGCTGAAGCCGATGCCGCCGGGATACGCGTCGTAGAGGAAGATCTGCGGCGTGTCGGTGATGTCCTCGTCGCCCGCGTTCACCGACAGGCCGAGGTCGCGCTGGTCGC
>JADZCY010000282.1 GCA_020851325.1 Acidobacteriota bacterium
ACGTCGCCTCACTCGCGGACACCGGCGAACGGCGCACCGTGGCCGGCATCACGTTCTATCGCTACCGCGCCGCCGACGCGGCGACAGGTCTTGTCGACGCCTGGTGGAGTCCGTCGCTCCTGCTCGCGCTCGAACAGACGACCCGCGAGACCGATGGTCGCTCGGTCACCACGCGCGTCGTTTCGTTGACCCGGGATGTCGATACGGCCGTGCTGGCCGCGCCAGCGGAGCGCTTCCCTGCCTACGCCGTGCTCGATGCGGCGGACGGGAACGATCACGGGGAATAGGGGAACCAAGCCGGGAGCGGATCTCGATCGGGACTGAACGGTTATCGGGACGGCGAACCGATCGGGAGCGCGCAGTCCCGATGGTTTTGTGCGGTCCCGGAAGTGACAACAGCCCCGAAAATCGGACTCTCCCGGCGAGTCTCGTGTTCGGGCTGCTGTTTTTGCCCGCGCATTTCGCATTGCCTCTGTGGTAAGTACGGCACCTCGTTGCCGCAACTCTAGTCCCCGGAGTTCGCCATGCGCAGACTGACGTCGGTTCCCGCGTTCCTGCTGTTGCTCGTGCTCGCCCTCCCCGGTATCGCCCGCGCTCAGGGCGCAATGACCAACGGCGCCAACCATAGCGGGGCCATCTCCGCGGCTGGCGAGGTCGACGAGTGGACGTTCACCGCCGCTCTCGGCGACTCGATTCTGCTCAGCGTCGGCGAAGTGCTTCCCGGTGGACCAGACCCCGACTTCCGGCCCTGGATCCGGCTGCGGCGGCCCGATGGCACGGTGATTGGTGACGACTCCGGCCTGCTGGCCGCTCACGTTTTCACCACCGCGCCAGTCTCGGGCACCTACACGGTCTGGATTCGTGACCTCCAGTTCGGCGCCCGTCCCGGATCGGCGCTGGGCTCGTACCAATTGCAGTTGCTGCAAGTGCCCGGCGCGCTGGTGTCCGCTGACGATGCCGGTTTGCCACTCATTGGCGGCGCCAACCAGGCGGGCACGATTCATCTTGCGGACATGGACGCCTGGACGTTCACTGCCGCGCAGAACGACACCATCCTCCTGAGTGTTGGTGAAGTCCTCACGAGCGAGATCGACCCCGGTTTCCTGCCGTGGATTCGTCTCTACGGACCCAATGGCGCCGTGCTCGACGACGACAACGGCGCCCAGGCGGCGTCGCTGCAGGTCGGCGCGCCATTGAGCGGCACCTACACCGTCGTCATCTCGGACCTCGTATTTGGCGCTCGCGAAGGTTCCGTCGGCGGCAACTATCTGCTGCACCTCGTCAAAGTGCCCGGCAGTTCCATCATCCCGTCGGGCGACGACGGCGGCACGATGACCAGCGGCGAGAACCACGCCGGCCGCATCGGCGCCTCCGGGCCGACGCCAACCGCACACCGGGCCGACATGGATGTGTGGACCTTCACGGCGGCGCAGAACGACGCCATCGTCTTGAGCATCGGTGAAGTGCTGACGAGCGAGATCGACCCGGATTTCCTCCCGTGGATTCGGCTGTTCGGGCCGAACGGGGCATGGCTCGGCGATGACAGCGGAACGTTGGCTGCTTCCCTCGACGTGACGGCGCCACTGAGCGGGACTTACACGGTGGTCATCGCCGATCGGGTCTTCGGCGCACGCGAAGGTGCCGCGGTCGGTGATTACCTGCTGCACCTGGTCAAAGTGCCCGGCTCCTCGATCGTACCCACCGAAGATGAGGGCGGGACGATGACGAGCGGCGCGAATCACATCGGGCGCATCGGCGCCCAGGGCGCAACACCCACCCGACATCGCGCCGACCGTGACGTCTGGACGTTCACCGCAGCCCAGAACGACGCCATCGTCCTGAGTATCGGAGAGGTGCTGACGAGTGAGATCGACCCTGACTTCATACCGTGGATTCGCCTGTTCGGTCCCAACGGTGCACTGCTCGGCAGCGACAGCGGAGTGTTGGCTGCATCGCTCGATGTCGTCGCGCCATTGTCCGGCACGTACACCGTCGTCGTCGGCGATCTCGTATTCGGAGCGCGAGAGGGAGCGGCCGTCGGTGACTACCTGCTGCATCTCGTGAAGATTCCCGGGACCTCGATCGTGCCGGAGGGCGACGACGGTGGGGTGATGACCAGTGGCGCCAATCACGCCGGCCGCATCGGCGCAACGGGTGGTGTGCCGACGGTTCACCGCGCCGACCGCGACGTCTGGACGTTCACGGCACTGCAGAACGACGCGATTGTCCTGAGCATCGGCGAAGTTCTCGACAGCGAGATCGACCCTGGTTTCATGCCGTGGATCCGGCTGTTCGGGCCGAACGGTGCGCTGCTCGGCGACGACAGCGGAGCGCTGGCCGCGTCGATTCAAACGACAGCGCCGCTGACGGGCACCTACACGGTGGTGATTGGCGATCTCGTCTTCGGAGCCCGAGAGGGATCCGCCGTGGGTGACTACATCGTCCATCTGGTGAAGGTCCCCGGCAGTTCGGTGGTTCCGGCGGGCGACGATGGCGGCCCGATGTCGAACGGTACAGCCCATACCGGACGCATCGGCGCTCCAGGGGCGACACCCACGCTGCACCGCGCCGATCGTGACGTGTGGACGTTCAATGCCTCGAGTGGGGGGGCGCTCACGATCACCATCACCGAGCCAACGCCGCCGCCGCCTGATCCCGACTTCTGGCCGTGGATCCAGTTGTTCAGTCCGAGCGGAGCGTTGCTGCGCTCGGAAAGCGGCGCGACGACCGCGACGATCAACATCACGGCACCGTTGACGGGCGCATATACGGTGGTGGTGGGTGACCTCGTCTTCGGTGCTCGTGAAGGGGCCGCAGTCGGAGACTACGTGCTGTCTGCGCTGGGTATCAGCAGCGGCGCGGTGCCGACGACGGTGGCCGACACCTACAGCACGATGATGAACACGGTGCTGAACATCGCCGCACCGGGCGTGCTGGCCAACGACAACAGCAACGGCGGCGGCGCGATGACGGCGCAGCTGGTGACACCGGTGGTCAACGGAACACTGACGCTGAACGCCAACGGCAGCTTCACCTTCACGCCGCCGACGGGCTTCAGCGGACCGACGACGTTCGCGTATCGCGCGGCGAACAGCTTCGGCTCGGGCAACACCGAGACCGTGACGCTCAACGTGACCGTGGGGCCACCGCCGACGGCAGCGCCTGACGAGTACACCACCACGACCAATACACCAGTCGCCGTCCCGGCACCGGGCGTGTTGAGCAACGACAACGCCAACGGCGGTGGCGCGCTCACCGCCGAACTGCTGACAACGCCGACGAACGGCAGCGTGGTGTTGAACACCAACGGCGGTCTGACCTACACGCCAGCCGCCGGATTCAGCGGCACCGACACGTTCACCTACCGTGCCGTCAGCGCGTTCGGCGTCAGCGCCGCGGCGACGGTCACGATGACCGTGACCCCGGTGACGACCACCGAGCCGATGCCGGTCACCAACTTCTACGTCGCGCATGTGTCCGGCAATCTGGTGACGCTGCGGTGGACACCACCTGTCTCCGGCGCGGCCCCGACCAACTACGTCGTCGAAGGCGGCATCGCGTCGGGACAGACGCTGGCCAGCATCGCCACCGGTGGCACCACGCCGCTCTTCACGTTTGCCGCGCCGACCGGTGCGTTCTACGTGCGACTGCACACGCTGTCGGGCGGGGCTCGCAGCGCGGCGTCGAACGAGGTGCGGCTCTTCGTGAATGCGCCGCAGCCGCCGTCGGCACCGGCGGATCTCGTCGCCTGGGCCAACGGCAGTTCCATCGCGCTGGCGTGGCGTAACACGTTCGGCGGCGGCGCCCCCGGCGGTGTCGTGCTCGACGTCACCGGCTCGCTCAACGCCACGCTGTCGCTCGGGCTGACCGAGAGCTTCCGCTTCGACGGCGTGCCCAACGGCACCTACACGCTGCGTCTGCGCGCGGTGAACGCGGCCGGCAGCAGCACCGCATCGAATCCGGTGACCCTGCAGTTCCCCTCGGCCTGCACCGGCGCACCGCAGCCGCCCGGCAACTTCCTCGCCTATCGCGTCGGCAACCATCTGTCGGTGGTGTGGGACCCGGCGACGAGCGGCTCGGCGCCCACCTCGTTCGTCGTGAATGTGACCGGCGCGTTCAACGGCACACTCGGCACACCGGGCCGCAGCCTCAGCGGATTCGTCGGTCCCGGCGCCTACAACCTCAGCGTCGTCGCGATCAATCCGTGCGGCGCGAGCGCGCCGACGGCGGTCCAGACGATCGTCGTACCGTAGAAAGGCTTGGAGGGCTTGGAGGACTTGGGGCTTGGGGCTTGGAGAGCCGAGCCGTTCAAGCCGTTCCTTGTGTTACAACCGTGCGTGAGGTGACAACGATGCGAGAGACGACGCGCCGCGAAATGTTGAAGACGACGTTGACGGCGGCGGGAGCGGGGTTGGTGGGCGTGCCTGGCTGGGCGCTGCCGGCGCTGGCGCAGGGTGAAACGGTGGTGCCGTTTCTCGACTGGCCCGAGAAGTTCGTCACCAACCCGGCGTCGGACCGCCGGCTCTTCGATTCGCGGACGCTCAGCTCCGCCATCACGCCCGCCGATCAGTTCTTCACCACGCAGCACTACGGTCATCCGGTGATCGATCCGGCGACGTTCCGCCTGCGGGTGTCGGGCCTTGTCGATCGTCCGGCCTCGCTATCGATCGAGGAGCTGCGCAAACTCGGCAACACCGAACTCATCGCCGGCTTCGAATGTTCCGGGAACCGCCGCCCAGCGCAGGGGTTGATCGGCAACGGCCGCTGGACCGGCGTGCCGCTGCGCACCGTGCTCGAACGCGCCGGCCTCAAGGGCAACGCGCGCGAGATCGTCTTCTTCGGCGCCGACAAGGGTCCGGAGGAAGTCGAGTTCCGCGCGCAGAAGTTCAGCGTCGAACAGAACTACGGCCGCAGCCTGCCGCGCGATCAGGCGCTGTCGCCGGAGCCGTTCCTGGCCTACGCGCTGAACGGCGAACCGCTGACGCGCCATCAGGGCGCACCGCTGCGCCTCATCGTACCGGGCTGGTACGGCGCGCCGAATGTGAAGTGGCTGTCGGAGATCGTCGCGCAGGAGGATCAGTACCTCGGCAAGTTCCAGGCGCGCTGGTACCGCTCACTCCGCGGCGAGATGATCAACGGCGAGATGAAGT
Source organism: Acidobacteriota bacterium (assembly GCA_020851325.1). Classification (GTDB taxonomy): domain Bacteria; phylum Acidobacteriota; class Vicinamibacteria; order Vicinamibacterales; family UBA2999; genus VFZN01. The sequence continues at coordinate 5,151 of JADZCY010000282.1, forward strand.
GGGTGGAAGCGGCGATCACGCGGCAGCACCTGAAGTCGTTCGTCGGCCGCGTCACGAAGCTCGGCGCCGATCACCGCGTCACCGCGATCGTCCTGACCGACGGCACGGCGGTGAAGACCGTCGAACTCAAGGTGGACGATGGAGCGTGGGTGGCGATGACGGCGGACCCGGCGACATCGGCGCGGTATGGATGGAAGCTGTTCACCTACACGTGGAAGGGCGCCGCGCCCGGCGAACACACGCTGGTGTCGCGCGTCACCGACACGCTGGGCCAGGTGCAGCCGACGGAAGAGGACCTCGCCAACAAGAAGACGTTCCTCGAGGACAACTCGCAGCATCCGCGCCGGGTCGTGGTGAGTTGATGAGATTGATCGATTGACGCTCGCGTGGCGAGCCTGATCGCGGGGCGCGGCCCTGCGGAGAGGCCGTGGGCGTCAGTACGAAAACCGGCCCGGAGGCCTGGGTCGCGCGTGGGGATGGGGGTCCCCACGCCTTGCAGAGTCGACGCGCCGGCGGGTCGGTTTTTCGGTCTCGGAGCCGGGACGCGCCGCGCGATCAGGCTCGACACGCGACTTCAGGAGTCGCAATCATCGGACGACCGCGAGCTCGGCGATCGCCCAGGCTGCTGACGGCGCCGCGCCTGTCTGTTCGAGACGAACATAGCGCGCGTTGGCCGTTGTGAACGGCACGTGGACGCGCAGCTCGCGCGGGTCGGCGAGGGCCGCGCGCAGGGCCAGCCGCGCTGCCGGACCGGACCACATCGTCGTCCACGACGTTCCATCCATCGACACGCTGATCGTCAACGCGCGCGGATACGCGGTGGTGTTGCGCTCGAGCGCCATCACCACGCCGGAGACGGTAGACGCGCTCGACAGTTCCACCGTGATGGCTTCGCCGCCGTGCTGCGTGCCGTCGGTGGCCCAGATGGTGCGGAGATCACCGTCGCGCATGTGTTCCACTTCATCGGTGTGTTCCGTCGCGGTGATCGCGGTCATGGGCACGCGGCGATCCTCCGCGGCGCCAGCCCAGGCCGGCACGTCGATCGGCTGACGCAGCAGGACGGCCGTCGCGTCTGTCGCGTCGACGAGTGCAGCCTTCGTCGCGGCGCCGAGCATGTCGAGCGCAAGCGCGGCCGGATGCGTGCGATCGACGAACAGCGCCAGCGCGCGGCCCGGCACCATCTCCTGCAGCACGTCGAACTGCCCTTCATCCAGCGCCGCGTGCAGCACGCCGTAGTGCGGCGGCTCGTAGCCACTGACGCCGTTGATGATCGGCATGCCGTGGAACGTCGCGCGATACATCGCCGCCGCGTCCTCGAACACGCCCATCGGCAGATCGATGCTCACCGCGTCAGTCGGAATCGCAACTGGCACGTCGTGCGCCACCGGCGGCGTCACGACGGGAAACGGCGCCATCCACCCATCCGCGAGGATCGCCAACGCGACCACGCCCCCAGCCAGGCGCTGGGTACCCGCCGACCACCGCGACCCCAGACGCACCCACGCCAGCGCCAACGCCAGCGCCATCGTCAACGAGGCCAGCATCGCAAAGCGCGCCGGCGATCGGAACTCGTCGCCGAAACCGGGCAGCGTCATCAGCCACGCGTAAGGCGCCTTGTACAAAAGACGATGACCGAAGATGCGGGCGGTTGGTCCCAGTGCGAAGAGCCACATGGCGATCGTCGCCAGCATGTAGAAGGCCAGCGGTGAGCGCACGCGCCACGCCCGGCGCATGGCGGGCGCGGCGGCGGCCGCGAGGGAGAGCAGCAACACGGCGACGGAAAATGGCTTGTACGCTTCGGTGACCGAGGCGCGAAGCGGGCCCAGCTCGAGACGCACCGGTCCCCAGACAATCGGCACGGTCGCGATCATCAGCATGATGGCGCCGAGCACGACCGCGACGATGCGCCAGCGCGGCCAACCATCGACGCGTGCATCGCCCGCACGTTCCGCTGCCGCAGTTTCCACGTGCGACGCTCGGGCGACACGTCCGGTCCACAACGCGGCGGCGATGACCAGCAGCGCGACAACGCCGGGAAACACCGCGCCTTCCGGCGACGGCCACGCCTGCAGCCAACTCCACAGTGTGGACCGCGGCGGTGCGGTGAGGAACCCGGCCACATCGGCGCTCAGTTGCTCGATCTCGCCGATCGATCGCGACAAGCCCAGCGCGACGTGCGCCTCGCGATAGTGCCACAGCACCGGCGAGACGATCAGCAGCGGGACGATCAGCGCGACCGGTATCCCCCACGCCTGGCGAATCCGCGAGGGCGTCGAGGCGAACCACAGCATCCACAGACCGAACAGCACGCCGCCGAAGACGAAGTAGTAGCCGCAGGTGATCGCCTGCAGCGTCAACGCCGCCGCGCACGCCGCCAGCCACACACCGCGACCGGTCGCCGCCCAGCGGTGCAGCGCCGCCAGCGCCAGCGGCATCCAGTAGGACGACAGCAGTTCGAGATGGGGTAAGTGATCGCCGCGAAACGGATGGAACCCGAAGACCAGCCCGGCGAGAAACGCCGCGTCGACCCGCGCGGTTACCGTGAACGCCAGCACGAACATCGCGGTGCCCGAGAGGACGAAGCTGGCCAGGAAGGCAACGTTGTAGGCGGCCAGCGGCGACACGCCGCTCCAGATGAGCGGTGAGGCAATCCACGCCAGGCCGACGCGATGATCGGAATAGCTCAGCGTGTCCGGCGCCGGCATGAACACCGGGCCATTCCACCAGCGCTCGGTGAACGGCGTCGTCGTCGCGTTCCACCACAGCGTCCAGATGGACAGCAGCGGGTCGCCGTTATCGGAGGGAACAAGACTTCCGAGGCCGGTGACGAGCGGCCACGAGTAGGCGATGGTGATGGCCGCGTATGCCACGGCCGCAGATGCGAGGTGTGAGGGCCGCAGAGTCGCCACGGATGGGGATCATCGTAGGCCACAGATGGCACAGATAGCGCGGACAAAAACAGGGCCACAGGCCACAGATGCCACAGAAAGCACAGATAGGACAGCCGCGATGTCCTCCAGTCCTCCAGTCCGCCAGTCCCCCAGACTTCATTTACGATTGGCGCAGACTGACGATGGGGTCGATTGAGGCAGCGCGGCGCATCGGGATCCACGCGGCGACGATGGCCGCGGAGAGCGTCAGTACGGCCGCGCCCGCGTAGGTGGCCGGGTCGGCGGCGCTGACGCCGAAGAGCGCCGAGGCGATCGCGCTGGCGACGGCGTAGGCGCAGATGAGTCCGATGATGGTGCCGATGGCCGTCAGCTTGACGCTCTGCCCCACTATCTGCCGCGCGATGGCACCGGCCGGCGCGCCGAGCGCAAGGCGTACGGCGATCTCGCCGGAGCGCTGGCTCACCGCGTACGACAGCACGCCGTAGAGGCCGGCCATCGCCAGCAGGATCGCCGTGATCGCGAAGGACGCGAACATGCCGCCGAGGATGCGGTTCGACGACACTTCGTCCTCCATCGCCGCCACCACCGTGCGCAGGCGATAGGTCGGTAGGTCCGGACTCACCTCCGCGATGGCGGCGCGCAGCGCCGGCGCCAGCGCCGCGGGATTGTCGGCGCGGACGATCACGTTGATGCTGCGCGTTGGCCGGTGTTCGTCGAGCACGTAGATCACCGGCGCCGGGCCTTGATCGAGATCCGGATTCGCGACGTCACGCGCGATGCCGACCACCGTCGCCTCGAAGGCCGGGCCGCCTGTGTCGGCGATGCGAATCGTCGAACCCGGTGCGTCACTCGCCGTGGTCCAGAAGCGCCGCGCGGTTTCCGCCGAGATGATCACGACAGGGCGAGCGTTCGCGGTGTCAGCCGGCTCGAACGTTCGACCGCCGATGATGGGCACGTCAATGGTCGCGAAGTAGCTCGGACTCACGACAGTGAGCGCCGCGCGTGGTTGATCGCGTTCGTCGACCGCCGGACGGCCGTTGACGTCGAACGGCACCTGCGGTGGAAACTCCAGCGAAGGAATGTGCGACACCAGCGCCACCGCCTGCGCCCCGGGAATCTGCTGCACGCGCGAGAGGACGCGCTGCCGCAGGCGGAGTGCGTCCACGTCGTCGTTCACGCTCCACTTCGGGACATCGATCTCGGTGACGAGGAGCTTCGACTGGTCGTAGCCGAGATCGGCGCCGATCACCGCCTGCATCGATTGCACGACCAGCCCGGCGACGATCAGCAGCGTGACGGCGAGCGACACCTGCAGCACGACCAGTCCCGACCGGCCCCGCGCCGCTCTGGCACTGCCCACGCTGCGCGTCGATCCTTCGCTCAGCGTCTCTCGCACGTCGTCGCGCAGCACGCGAAGCGTCGGCAGGATGGAGAACAGCAGCGGCGCGATGAACGACAGCGCCGCCGCGAACATCAGCACGCGCACGTCCACCGCGAGTTGGCGGAAGAGCGGCTCGGTGGCCACCGCATGAATCGCGTTGAGACCGCCGAGTGCCATCAGCAGACCGATGCCGCCGCCGGCCAGGCCGAGCAGCAGGCTTTCGCTGACGATCTGTCTTACCACCTGACCGCGTGTCGCGCCGAGCGCGGTGCGGACGGCGAGCTCCTGCCGCCGGCCGATCAGCCGCGCGATGAGCAGGTTCATCACGTTGGCGCACGCCAGCAGAAGCAGCAGACCGACGACGAGTCCGAGCAGCGACAGGATCAACCACGTGTTGGCGCCGCCGAGTGCTTCGCGCGTCGTCCCGGCGCGCGCACGCCAGTCGCGATTGGTATCGGGGAACTCCTGCGCGAGTCGTGCCGCCACGGCCGCCACCTGTGCATCGGCGCTGCCAAGGTCGACACCGGCGGCAAGCCGTCCCACCGGTCGCCAGCCGCGTTCGGCGCGTGGCGCGCTACGAGGATCACCGGTGTGCGGCAGCCACAGATCGATCTCGGCCAGGTTGCCCAGCTCGATGTCCGGCGCCAGGATGCCGGCCACCGTGTGCGGGACGCCGTCCACCGTCAGGCTGCGCCCGACGACGCTTTCGTCCCCGCCGAAGCGCGACTGCCAGAACTGATGCGACACCACCGCCACCGGCACCGCGCCCGTACGTTCGTCCGCGATCGACAATGTTCGGCCACGGACGGCCTTCAGGCCCCACACGCCCTGCAAGTCCCCGATCACTTTCTGGCCGAGCACGCGCTCCGATCGATCGCCGTCGCGCAGCGTCGCCGGTTCACGCCGCCACGCCGCCAGCGTCTCGAACGCCGTCACTTCATCCTTGAAGGTGGCGAACTCGGGCAACGACACGCCGACACGATCGACGGAGCCACCCGGCATGCTGACGAGGATCCACGCCAGGCGATCCGGATTCAGCAGCGGCAGCGGTTTGACGACGAGGATGTTGGCGATCGTGAAGATCAGCGTGTTGGCGCCGATGGCCAGCGCCAGCGTGACCACCGCCGCCCAGGCGAAGGCAGGCTGGGCCGAGAAGAGGCGGAAGCCGCGGACGAAATCGCGGAGCATGGTGCGCATCGAGCAGTCTCCTGATGAGCCATAGACGGCGCCGCGGCCGCGAAGGTTCGTCGAAATCCCACCCTCCAGCCCTCCAGCCCCCCAGCCCTCCAGCCCCCCAGGCCTTCTCATCCCAGCCGCTTCGACGATCGCACCGTCGCCAGCATCAGCACCACCGCGCCCCACGCCAGCATGGCCAGCGCCTGCGGCCACAGCGTCTCGAGACCCACGCCCTTCAGGAAGATGCCGCGGACGATGACGAGAAAGTAGCGGAGCGGGATGAGATACGTGGCCGGCTGAATCCACGCCGGCATGTTCTCGATCGGAAACACGAATCCCGACAGGTAGATCATCGGCATCAGGAAAAAGAACGTCGTCGTCAGCATCGCCTGCTGCTGCGTGTTGGAGACGCTCGAGATGAACAGGCCGAGGCCGAGCGTGCACATCAGGTAGATCAGGCTCATGCCGAACAGCAGCGGGATGCTGCCGCGCATCGGCACCTCGAACCAGAACAGCGCGACGATCAGCACGAGCACGACGTCGATGAC
>JADZCY010000283.1 GCA_020851325.1 Acidobacteriota bacterium
GCACGCTTGGAAAGCGTGTGTAGGGGAAACTCTACCGTGGGTTCGAATCCCACTCTCTCCGCCATTCGACTCGCGTTCCGGCTCGCTTTCAGCGTGCCGAAACACTCGCTCATGGCGAGCCATCGCCAGGGAGACTGCCCTGAGCGAACGGGAGTGAGTCGAAGGGCCTCATGCCCTCTTGCATGAGAAGCTGCAAACACGCCAGACAGCCATCGTCAGGAAGAATGCGCTGACCGAACGGTGAGTCGAGAGGCCTCATGCTTTTGCATGAGCCCGGCCGCGGTCATGGCCGGGTTCGACGACGGTGATACGTGAGCGCCATGGCGATGCAGATCGCAAGCTCGCGCTCGGGGAACGGAGTCGCGGGATCGATCACGATCGCGCGGTTGTCCTGATAGCGGAACGTCTTCGGAAATCGCGAGCGGAAGCTTTCGACCAGTGTGGTGCGGCAGTTGAACAGCACGGCGCCGACGCCGTCGATCGCTTTCAACCGGCCCAGTCGAATGGTGCTGCCGCTCCCCGACGCCTCCGCCAGATACGCGGGTTCGCCCCACTTCAGCGTTTCGGTCAACGGACCAACACCGTCGGTGGTCGCCGCCGTCGCGAAGATCAAGCGGCGCACGTCCAGAAGTAGCGCACGCACAGGCGCGGGATAGGCGGCGAAGATTGCGGCAACGTCTGCCGGCATGCGCAGTGTCGGCGCTCGACCCGCTGCCCCATCCAGCCGAACGTCGCCACGCGTCATGACGCCCTCAACGGTAGATGGATGTCGGTGAGCAGTTCGCCCGGCGACGCCTGCTGCGGCGTGTTCAGGTATGCCTCGAACACCGGCGCGTCATCTGGCTCATGACCCGAGTGCGGCAGCCAGGTGCCAAGCAGCCAGCGATACGCGCCCTTCATGTCGGCGTACGGCCCCTGATAGCGCAGCCGCGCGTAGCGACCGCCGCGCACGACGACGTCTTCCAACGGCAACTGCAGTGTCGCGCCAGCAGCCACCGGCGAGCATGCGTGTGAACGCAGGCGATCGACCGGCACCAGATCCGGATCGTCGTGGAAGACCGCGAGCATCCGCTGATCCGGCGCGAGCAGCCGCTGCGCGGACAGTCCCGCGAAGAGCCGCTCCATCGCGCGGTCGATCTGCATGTAGGCGCCGGCATGGGCGACCGCGGCGCAACGCATCGGCGCGAGCGTCTCGAGGAACACCGGAAAACCCGCGGCGTCGTCCGACAGCAGCGCGGCCTTGTATGCTGCGTGACTGCCGGTGGCGCGATAGTCGGCCGGGCTCTTGCCATACGCCTCCTTGAACGCACGGCCGAACGCATCGGTCGAGCCGTAGCCGGCGCGCCCGGCAATCGCGTCGAGCGTCATCGTCGAGTTCGCGAGCCGCTCAGCCGCGCGCGACAGTCGAAGCCGCCGGATGGTGGCGGCAATGGTCTCGCCGCGCATGGCCGTGTAGATGCGATGCCAGTGCCACGGCGACAGGCAGGCAACGTCCGCGAGGACGTCGAGACGGATGTCGTCTTCGAGATGGTCATGGATGTAGTCGATGACCCTGTTCATGCGGCTCTCGTAGTCCCCTCGCGCGCTCGCAATCGTCATGGCGTCGTCCAACCCCGTTCCATCAAGACGATGCCACACGGCGAACCGACAAATCTTGCGGAGTTTGTCGGCTTGTCGATGCCCGCCGCTTCAGGTGAGCCGATAAACGGATGGACTCGGAGACGTAAGCGTTGTCGTGTATTCTGCCTTTGAGATGCCCACAGTAACGCTCAAGGCCCACTACGACGGTGAGCAGATCCGGCTCGACGAGCCGTTCGACATCCCGCCGAGTACACCGTTGATGGTCACGGTGCTTTCGGCGACGGAGCAGACTGCCGGCGAGGATTGGGCCCGCCTCTCCCGCGAAGGTCTCGCTGCGGCCTACGGTGCCGAAGAGTCTGAATACACCGCGTCCGATCTGCGGTGGTGATGGCCATGAAAGAAGGCGACGTCGTATTGACGCCGCTGGCGAAGTGATCACGCTGGCGATCACTCAGTCGTGCCGCAGGGCCGTCATCGGGTCCAGGCGCGCCGCGCGCCGCGCCGGCAGGTAGCCGGCGATCGCGGATACGGCGAGCATCAACACGATCACGGCGGCGCTGGTGGTCGCGTCCGTTGGCGTCAGGCCGAACAGCAGCGACGCGACGAAGCGTCCCGACGCGAGCGCGGCGGAGACGCCAATCGCCACGCCGATGATGGCCAGGATGAGCGATTCGCGCATCACCATGTGCAGCACCGAGCGCTGCTGCGCGCCCAGCGCCAGCCGGATCCCAATCTCCATCGTCCGACGCGTGACGTTGTAGGACATCAAGCCGAAGAGGCCGAGCGAGGCGACGAGCAGCGCCAGGCCGCCGAAGAGCGCGTAGGCAGTGGCGAAGACGCGCTCCTGCGCGAAGCGGCGCTCGATGTGATCGGTCTGCGTCGCCATGTCCATCAGCGGCACGCTGTCGTCCACCTGCTGCACCGCGGTGCGGACCGGCGTCATCAGCAGCGCCGGGTCCATCGCCGTGCGCACGACGAACGCCATCGCGCCGACGGTGCTCTGCACGTAGGGCACATACAGCGTCGCCGGCGGCGGTTCGCGCAGCGCGTTGTAAGTGATGTCCTTGACGACGCCGACGACCTCGAACTCGCTCGTCGAGTCGGGCGTGTTGCCGAATCGGCGGCCGATCGGATCTTCATCCGGAAAGAACTTCCGCACCGCCGCTTCGTTGATGATCGCCACCTTCGGCGCCCGCGCATCGTCCCGTTCCGAGAAGGCGCGGCCGCGCGTCAGTGCAATCTCCATGGTGTCGAAGAAGTTGGGCGCAATGCGGACGCGGTTGATGCTGATCTGCGAGCGCAACCGGGGATCGTCGCGATACTCGGGCCCGAACGTCAGCCCCTCGCGGACGAATCCCGTGCTGTTGACACCGCCGGACAGCATCGGCGGATTCGACAACGTCACCGAACGTACGCCGGGCACACCGAGCAGTTGCTGCGTGACGCGCTGATAGAGCGACTCGATGCGCTCCGGCTCGTAGCCGTTCAACTGCGGATTGACCCGAAAGACGACGAGGTTGTTCGGGTTGAAGCCGACATCGACATGACGCAGGTTGCTGACCGTGCGCAGGAAGAGACCGGCGCCGATCAGCAGCACGACGGAGATGGCGACCTGCACGACGAGCAGCGCCTTGCCCAGCAGTGTGCGGGATCCAGTGACGCTGCGGCTGCCGTCCTTGAGCGCCTCACCAGCGGCGGTGCCACTCACCCGCCACGCCGGCGCGATGCCGAACAGGATGCCGGTGCCGAGCGCCACAATCAGCGCGAAGATCAACACGCGCCAGTCGAGCGGCGCCTGCGCCACCTGCGACGGCAGCAACTGGCGTCCCCAGTAAGCGACGAGCACGCTGAGCACGCCGCCGGCGAGCGCCAGCAGCACGCTCTCGGTGAGCAACTGCCGCACCACACGCGCGCGCGTGGCGCGGATGGACAGCCGCACGGCCATCTCGCGCTGCCGCGCCGCCGCGCGCGACAGCAGCAGGTTGGCGACATTCGCGCACACCAGCAGCAGGATCAACCCGACAACGACGCTGACGATGGCCACCGATCGCAAGGTGGCCGATTCGGTATCGTAGACGCCCTGCGCCGCTGACGTGATCTGCAGACGCGGCACGGCGTTGCGATCGCGGTTCTGCGTCGAGTTGCGCGCCTCGGGTGTCAGCGTCTCGAGATAACTCGCCATCCCGTCGCGGGCCGCCTGCTCGAACACGCCGGCGAGGTTGCCTTCCACCTGCGCGGCGGTCGCGCCCGGCTTCAGCCGGCCGATGACCTGCAGCCAGTAATACGTGCCCTGCTGCAATCGCGGCGGAGACGGCGGCGGACCGCCGGCCGTGGGATTGAGCTGCGGATCGAGCGACAGCGGCAGCGTCAGGTCCGCCGCGTCGCTGATCACGCGCTGCACTCCGGTAAACGTCGCCGGCAGCACGCCGACAATGGTGACGAGCGTGTTGTTGACGCGCACGACCTTGCCGACGACGGCGGGGTCACGGCCGAAGCGACGCGCCCAATACTGTTCGCTGATCGTCGCCACCGGCTCCGCCGCCGGATGGTCATCGTCCGGGCCGAGGATGCGGCCGTGAATCGCGCGCACGCCGAGCAGTGGCAGGTAGCTGCCCGATGCGATGTACGCCGACGCGATCTCGGCGTTGCCATCGACGACGACGTTGATGTTGGCGGCGAGCGGCGCGCCGGCGGCAATGTCCGTCAGCGTGCGGTTGGCGCGGCGCAGTTCGTCGAACACCGGATACGACACGGTTGATCCGGCGTTGGTATCGGGCGCGCGATCGATGTTGCCGTATTCGCTGGTGTTGTTCGACATGCGGTTGAGGCCGATGTGCCTGAACCGCACCAGCGCATCGGGATCCTCCACCGGCAGCTTGCGCAGCAGCAGGCCGTTGGTGGCGCTGAACAGCGCCGTGTTGGCGCCGATGCCGAGCGCCAGCGACAGCACCACCATGGCGCTCCAGGCCTTGCCCTTGAGGATGACGCGAACGGCGTAACGCAGGTCCTGCAGCATGTGCTCTCCGCGCGCTTAGACGAAGGAAGGGCCGGCGGGGTTTGCGACTGGAGGGCTGGAGGGCTGGGGGGCTGGAGGAAAGGCGGCATCGGCGATGGCCGAATCGGGGGATAGGCGATTGTTGCGGAAGGGCGATTGGAGGATGGGCGATTCGCCGGCGGCCTGCCCGCTTGAAGCCCCCCTGACCCTGATGCCCCCACCGTCTCGCCGTAGCGCGCAGCGCGAAGGCGGAGCGGTCCTTTTTGCCCTTATCCCCTTGAACTGATCAGCGAGTCGAGTTCGTCCCAGCGCGCGTACGCGGCTTCGAGTTCGCCCGGGAGCGCTTCGAGTCGCGCCATCACCGTTTGAATCTCGCTGGTGCCGCGCTTGTAGAACGACGGATCGGCGGCTTCGCTGTTCAGCCGCGCCAGCTCGGCCTCGAGCGTTTCGATCAACGCCGGCAGCGCTTCGAACTCGCGCTGCTCCTTGAATGACGGCTTGCGCTTCGCTGTTCGCACCTGCGCAGTACGCGCGGCTACCGACGAGTCGAAGGGCCTCCCGTTTCCCGACACAGTCTCCGTCCTCACGCTTGCCGGCGACGTCTGCCGCTTCCAATCCTCGTAGCCGCCGACATACTCGCGCACGATCCCATCGCCTTCGAACGCCAGCGTGCTGGTAATAACGTTGTCGAGAAAGCGGCGATCGTGACTCACCAGCAGCAGCGTGCCGGACCACTCGACGAGCAGCGCTTCGAGCAGCTCCAGCGTTTCGAGATCGAGATCGTTGGTCGGCTCGTCGAGCACCAGCACGTTGGCCGGCCGCGTGAACAGACGTGCCAGCAGCAGCCGATTGCGCTCGCCGCCCGACAGCGCCTTCACCGGCGACCGCGCGCGTTCAGGTGAGAACAGGAAGTCCTGCAGATAGCCGTGCACGTGACGCCGCTGGCCATTCACTTCAACGGTGTCGTTGCCGTCGCCGATCGTGTCGACAACCGTGCGCTCGGGGTCGAGCTGCTCGCGCTGTTGATCGTAGTAGGCCACCTGCACGTTGGTGCCGCGTTCCACTTCCCCGCTGTCCGGCTCCAGATCACCCAGCAGCAACCGCAGCAGCGTCGTCTTGCCGGCGCCGTTGGGACCGATGAGACCGATGCGATCGCCGCGGACGATCCGCGTCGAGAAGTCGCGCACGACCACCTTGTCGCCGTAGGACTTGGTGATGTGCCGCGCCTCGAACACCGTCTTCCCGCTCTGCTCCGCTTCGCTCACCTGCAGACGCACGCTCCCCGGCTGCGAGCGCCGCGCGGCGCGTTCGGTGCGCATCGCCAGCAGCGCCTTCACGCGACCTTCGTCGCGCGTGCGCCGCGCCTTGACGCCCTGGCGCAGCCACGCTTCTTCCTGCGCCAGCTTCTTGTCGAACTTCGCCTGCTGCACGCCTTCGCTGGTCAGCCACTCCTCTTTCTTGCGCAGGAACGTCGCGTAGTCGCCGGGCCACGACGTCAACCGCCCGCGATCCAGTTCGACGATGCGCGTCGCCAGACGTTCGAGGAAGGCGCGGTCGTGCGTGACGAAGACAACGGCGCCGGCGAACTCGAGCAGAAAGGTCTCGAGCCACTCGATGGCGTCGACGTCGAGATGGTTGGTTGGCTCGTCGAGCAGCAGCAGGTCCGGCTGCGCCACCAGCGCGCGGGCCAACAGCACGCGGCGCTTCCATCCACCTGACAGTTCGTTGACGACGGTGTCAGCCGGCAGGTCGAGACGGCTCAGCACGAGTTCGACACGCTGCTCGAGACGCCAGCCGTCGCGCTCTTCGAGTTCGTGCTGCAGTTCGCCAAGCCGTGCAAGGGCCGCGTCCGACGGGTCGTGCGCCACGTCGACGGCGGCATGGTGATAGGCACGCACCAGATCCGCAAGGTCACCGAGTCCTTCGGCGACGACGTCGAACACCGGCGCGGTGGCCGAGAGCGGCACGTCCTGCACCAGCCGCGCCACGCGCGCGGTGGGCTGGTGCCACACCGTCCCGCGGTCGGGCGCGAGATCGCGGCTCAGGATCTGAAGGAGCGTCGACTTCCCCGTGCCGTTCCTGCCGATGATGGCGACCCGTTCGCCCGGCTCCACCTGCAACGCCGCATCGTCAAGGAGCGGCAGGTGTCCGTAGGCGTGGGAAAGATGGTCAAGGGAAACGACAGGCACACGGGAATGGTACTGCGGACTGGGGGGGCTGGGGGGCTGGAGGGCTGGGGGACTGGCTGTCACGAGCGACGGAGCGCTCGGCGCAGCGCATAAATGGCGGCGGCCGTACGGCCGGTGCGGCTCGTCAGGTCACCGGCTTCTGGGGGCCGCAAGAATCCCAAGCGCTGCGCGAGCATGGTGAGGTACTCCACCTCACGAGCCGAGGCGTAGGCGATTTCCAGGAACCGGAGGTACTCGGCCTCGCTATCGCGAGCCGCTCCTTCAACTATGTTGGTCGGCACCGAGACAGCAGCTCGCCGCAACTGCCCGCGGAGGCCATAGCGCTCGTGAAACGGAAAGTCTGCCGTCGCTTCATAGACCGCGATCGCCAGTTGGTCAGCCAACTCGAACGCGACAAGCCGTCGATAGTTGCGTGCCACGCAGTGTCATGGAGCACAACGGATGCCACCCTCGCTCCTCGGGGCAGCGCAGGGGCTGCTAACCGCGAAGATCGCAACTGCTGCAATGTTTGGCGAAGGTCTGGTGGCAGGAGTTTCCACCCCCTGGCGCCGCAGCCCCCCAGCCCTCCAGCCCCCCAGTCCTCCAGACCTCCAGTCCTCCAGACCTCCAGCCGTCACTGCCCGACCGCCGCGTTCATCACCACCCTGAACGTGCCAAACGGCTGCCCACGCCACTGCGGGCGGAAGCCGAGCAGGACGATGTGGCCGGTGCCGTGTGGGATGTCGAGCGCGGCGGCGCGGTTGTGGAGGAACTGTTCGCCGACCAGATAGCCGGAGAGGAGTGGCGATCCACTCGACTGATAACGCATCAGCACCGATCCGGCGAAGCCCGCGCCGGTTTCGAACGCGGGACTGCTGTCGACGAAAATCGACGCCCGCGCCGGCATGCCCGCCATCACCGGCTGTGAGCTGTCGACTTCCACATCCATGATCGAGCCGCCGGTGAAGAACTCCTGTCGTTTCATCCCGGCGACGACGTTCTTGACCGGCAGGTTGAAGTGCTCGATGGCAAACGCCGTGGCGCGGTTGACGCAGACGAGCGTGCCGCCGTCCCTGACGAACGTGTCGAGCGCGCGGACGCCGTCCTCGCCAATGCCACCGGTGTATTCGTTCGGCACGAGGCCAACGGCGTAGCCGTCGAGCAGCCCACGCGCTTCGTCGGCGATGATCACCGTGTCGACGCGGTCGGCGAGCGCGCCGCCGCGGAAGTCCTTGGGATAGAGACTCACGACCTCGAAGCCATAGCGCTCGAGCATCCAGCGCGTCCAGCCCTCGTCCATGCTCGCCATCCACGGCCGATAGAGACCCACGCGCGGACGCGCGAGGGCCGGCGTCGACGCCGCTGGCGCCGCCACGCGCTCCGCCTGCAACGCGAGCGAGCGGACGAGGTCGTCCTGCTGCGCCGGCGTCAGCCCGCTCACGATGTAGCGCGCGGGACGCGGGGTGTCGTTTGCCGCGCGCGGTGCAACACGCGCGGACGTGTCGTTGACGCGCGAGGCATTGCCAGACGCAGCGGCCGCGCCTACTGGCCCGCGCATCACGCGCGCACCCAGCGCCCACGCGCGATTGAGCGCCGCGAACGTGTTGTTCTGCGCCGGATCGAGCGCCAGTGCCGGACCCGTTCCCGTCACGCGGCCAGCCAGCGGCACGATCGCCGCGGCCGTGGCGTCGCTGTCGAAGCCGATGCCCGGTGCCATGTCAAACGGCGCCGCGTCCGTGGTACCGGTGTCGTACGGCGTCACGGGACCGTTTGCCGGCAGCGGCGCGCCCAGCGGCTTCCACTGCGCGCGAAACGCCTCCGGCACCGGCTGCATCAACGTCGTCACGTTGACGCCCATCTGGAATGGCAACGTCCAGCCGGCGGCGTCGTACGGCTGCTCGAGCGGACCATCCGGCGACTCCCGCAGATCCGGATAGCGCTGCACGTCCAGCACCTGCCGCGCCACTTCGCCGAACTCCTGGTTCATCGGCACGATCCACGTGCCCGCCTTCACCGTTGCGCCTTCGACAGTGGCGTCCGCGCTCGTCTGCGAAATGCGCACGCCCTGAAAGGCCAGACGACGGAGCAATTCGACGGCGGCGACCGGATCGCGTTGCTGCTGCGGAACGAGGTAGGCGTACGGACCGGCGTTCGTGTACTTGTCGATCTGCCACCGCGCCGCGCGGTACCGGTTCATCAACACGTTCTCGCGATACTTCGCGGCGTAGTCGAGCACCGAGATCGACGCGGTGTGCATGTATTCGACCGCGTCGCGCAGCCGCCACCAGCCACCCGGCCACGGACTGGTGTAGAGCGCCTGCGGCCGAAGATCCCGCATGGCGGGTGGAAAGTCGTTGAGCGTGTAGAGCCGCGGCGTGGCGTAGGCGTAGAGCGCCGTCTCGGTCCAGAACGACGCGATGTTCTGGAACACCGGCTTGTAGTCGATGTAACCCGGATACCAGGCGTCGAAGCCGGTGCCCATGTGCGTGGCACCGACCTGGCCGCGTTCCTCGAGGCCCTGCGCCATCGCCATGCCGATGCTGTTGATCTCGCGCGAGATGACATACGGCGCCTGCGTGGCAATCGGCTCGGCAAATGGCGGCAGCCAGATGCGCGTCGGGAACGGCGAGGTCTGATGGTGGACGTGAATGATCTGCGGCTCCCACTGCCGCCACGCGTGCTCCATCACGCGCGACTCGATCATGTTGAGCATGTAGCCGTCGCGGTTGTTGTCGTGGCCGACATACTCCTGATACAGCCACGGCATCGGCGCCACCTCGAACGGCGTGCCGACGTTGCGGCGATACCACTCGGTCACCAGTTGCTGGCCGTCGGGATTGATCGTCGGCCACAGCAGCAGGATGACGTTGTCGAAGATCGGCGCGAACTTCGGATCGTCGGCCTTGGCCAGCAGGTCGTAGGCAAGTTGCATGGTGTGCTGAGGGCCGGCCACCTCGCTGGAGTGGAGACCGCCGTCGATGTGCACGATCACCTTGCCTTCACGCGCCAGCGCCGCCGCCGCGGCCTCGCTCATGTCGCCGGGGCGCGCCAGCCGCCGCGCGATCTCGCGGTAGCGATCGATGTTCTTCAGATTGGCGGCGGAGGAAATGGCGGCATACCAATACGTCCGCCCCTGCGTCGACGTGCCTCCACGCATCATCTGCATGCGGTCGCTGGCCGCATCCAGCTTCTGGAAATAGGCGACGGTCTCGTCGTAGGTGGCCAGCTGGTAGTCGGCACCGGCACGGTAGCCGAGGACGGATTCGGGCGAGGGCAGCGCCGACTGCGCGCCGGGCGCCGCCACCGCCAGAAGGAAACCAAGGAGCGCCGTTGTGAGCACGCGAAACATAGCTCCTTATAGCAGAGCCGTGGAACGGGACGGGAGGCGGGAGCTCAGGGCAAGCGGGAGGCGGGAGACGGGAGACGGGAGGTGGGCGCGCTACAATCAATCGTTTGGCCCCATGATTTCCCTTTCAAACATCAACAAGCAGTACGGGCGGCAGCTCGTGTTCGTCGACGCCTCCTTCCAGTTGAATCCCGGCGAGAAGGTCGGTCTCGTCGGCCCCAACGGCGCCGGCAAGACGACGCTGTTCCGGATGATCGTCGGTGAGGAGTTCGCCGACGAGGGTGAGGTGACGGTGCCGCGGAAGCTCACCGTCGGCTACTTCCGTCAGGACGTCGAGGAAATGTCCGGCCGCTCGGTGCTGGACGAAGCGATTGCCGGCAGCGGCCGGCTCGGCGATCTGCACCACGAACTCGAGTCGCTGCAGCGGGCGATGGAGGATCCGGAGCAGGCCGATCGGCTCGACAAGGTGCTCGAACGCTTTGGCGTCGTCCAGGAGGAGTACGAACACCTCGGCGGCTACACGCTGGAAGCGCAGGCGCGCGAGGTGCTGCACGGGCTCGGCCTCACCGACGCCCAGGTCGACGGCGATGTCGGCGCGTTGTCCGGCGGCTGGAAGATGCGCGTGGCGCTGGCGCGCGTGCTGCTCGGCAAGCCCGACGTGCTGCTGATGGACGAACCGACGAACCACCTGGACATCGAGTCGATCATCTGGCTGGAACAGTTCCTCCACTCACTCCCCGGCGCGCTGCTCATGACCTCGCACGACCGCGAATTCATGAACCGCATCGTCTCGAAGATCGCGGAGATCGATGCCGGCGAGATCACGACCTATTCCGGCAACTACGACTTCTACGAGCGCGAGCGTGCCATTCGCGAGGCGAATCAGCAGGCGGCGTATGCGCGGCAGCAGGCGATGCTCGCGAAGGAGCAGCGCTTCATCGAGCGCTTCAAGACGCACGCCGCCAAGGCGGCGCAGGTGCAGAGCCGCATCAAGGCGCTGGACAAGATCGAGAAGATCGAACTGCCGAAGAAGCGCCAGGTGGTGAAGTTCGAGTTCCGCACGCCGCCGCGCTCGGGCGATCAGGTGGCGGTGATCGAGAACCTGCACAAGCGCTACGGCGAGCGCGTCATCTACGACGGGCTCAACATGACCATCCGCCGCGGCGAACGCTGGGCGGTGATGGGCAAGAACGGCGCCGGCAAGACCACCCTGCTGAAGATGCTGGCGGGCGTGCTGACGCCGGACGAGGGCGACATCCGGCTCGGCGCCAGCCTGAAGATGGGTTACTTCGCGCAGCAGTCGCTCGACGTGCTCAATCCCGACCTCACCGTCATCGAGCAGCTGCAGCAGGACTTCCCGCACGCCGGCCTTGGCGTGCTGCGCTCGCTGGCCGGGGCGTTCCAGTTCTCGGGCGACGAGGTCGAGAAGAAGATCCGCGCGCTCTCGGGCGGCGAGAAGTCGCGCCTGGCCATGGCGCGCATGCTGTTCGATCCGCCGAACCTGCTCGTCCTCGACGAACCGACCAACCACCTCGACCTGCTGACGAAGGAGATGCTCGTCGACGCGCTCCAGGGCTTCGAAGGAACGATGGTGTTCGTGTCGCACGACCGCATGTTCCTGCGCGGACTCGGGTCGCGCGTGCTCGAACTGGGCGGCGACAGCGGCATCAGCCGCGAGCCGCTGCTCTATCCGGGCAGCTACGTCGAATACGTGGAAAAGACGGGACACGAGGCGCCAGGGACGCATACGTAGGTCATAGGTCCTAGGTCCTAGGTCTTAGGTCCTAGGCAGGAGCTCTGCCATCTGTGTCATCTGTGTCATCTGTGGCGCTCTTGCCCAAGACCTAAGACTTAGGACTTAGGACCTAGTAGACCTGCAGTAGCATCCTCGTCATGCGGAGCGCGTTTCTCTTCCTCGCCTCGGCCGTCGTGGCGCTGGTGTCGGTCGTTCAGTCGGCGCAGCCGGCACCTTCGACAAAGACGATGAGGGTGGACTATTTCCACACCGGTGGGACGGCGCCCGAGACGTTTGCGCTCGACGAGGTGGTGATCGAACCGGCGCCGTGGCCGGGACGCGCCGGCGTCGTCACGGACACGCTGCGTTACGGCGCATACGGTTTCGACGTGCGCGACGCGGCGACGAAGGCGCTGCTCTACTCCGCCGGCTTCGGCTCGATCTACGACGAGTGGGTGACCACGGAAGAAGCGAAGAACCGGGCGCGGACGTTTCACGAGTCGCTGCGCTTTCCGGCGCCGGCAACGCCGGTCACCGTGACCGTGCGCAAGCGCGGACCGCAGGACGCGTGGCAGGACGTCTGGACGGTGGACGTCAACCCGAAGGACATGTTCGTCAACCCGTCGGCGCCCGACCCCGATCCCGGCGCGGTGATCGCGCTCGAGAAGAACGGCGATTCCGCGAGCAAGGTCGACCTGCTGCTCATCGGCGACGGCTACACCACGGCGGAGCGCGCGAAGTTCGAGACCGACGCGAAGCGTCTGCTCGATGTGCTGTTCGCCACCTCGCCGTTCAAGGAGCGGCGCACCGACTTCAACGTCTGGGGCCTCGTGCCGCCGGCGCGCGAGTCCGGCGTCTCACGTCCGTCCCAGGGCATCCATCGTGCCTCGCCGGTCGGCGCGACGTATGACGCGTTCGGCTCGGAACGCTACGTCCTCACCTTCGACAACAAGGCCTTTCGCCGCATCGCCTCCTACGCCCCCTACGACGTCGTCGAGATCGTGACCAACACCGAGACGTATGGCGGTGGCGGCATCTACAACCTCTACTCGACGGTGTCGGCCAACAACGCCTATTCGCCGTACGTGTTCGTGCACGAGTTCGGGCATCACTTCGCCGCACTCGCCGACGAATACTACACGTCGCCGGTGGCGTATCTGCCATCGGAAACGCGTGAGGAGCCGTGGGAACCGAACGTCACCGCGACGCCGGCGTCGCCGAAGTGGCAAGACCTGATCGAGCCCGGCACGCCACTGCCGACGCCGTGGGACAAGCAGGATTTCGAGGCGCGGTCACGCGCGGCGCAGGCGAAGCGCGCCGAGATCCGCAAGCGCAACCTCAGTGAAACCGAGATGGAAAAGCTGTTTCGCGAGGAGCAGCAGATGGATCAGCGCGCGTTTCCCGCCGAGCGCTACGCCGGCAAGATCGGCGCGTTCGAAGGCGCGCGCTACGAGGCGCAGGGGCTGTATCGCCCGGCCGTGGACTGCATCATGTTCACCCGCAGTCCGGACTTCTGCGAGGTGTGCCGGCGGTCGATTGCGAAGGTGATTGACAGTCATGTCGGCCGATAGCCGCGACGCGGGACCCCCGGGGGCGGGATGATATCGTTGCGGCCATGAGATGGCTGGTCAAGGAAGAGCCGGAGAACTATTCCTTCGCGCAGTTCGCGAAGGACGGGCACACCGTGTGGTCCGGCGTGCGGAATCCGGTAGCGCAGCGGCACCTGCGGACGATGAGCACGGGCGACGAGGTGTTCTTCTACCACACGGGCAAGGAGAAGCAGGTGGTGGGCATCGCCCGCGTCACCGCGCCGCCGCGGATTGATCCGAATGATCGCAGCGCCTCGCTCTACGTCGTCGATCTGGCGCCGGTGCGGCCGCTCGCCCGGCCCGTGACGCTGGCGGAGGCCAAGGCGGCGGAGGTGTTCGCCGACTCGCCACTGGCGCGCGTGCCGCGTCTGTCCGTCATGCCCATCACCGACGCGCAGTGGACGTGGGTGCTGAACCAGGCCGGGCAAGGCTGACGCTCGCAACCGCCGCATCATGCCGACACGCACGAACTTCCTGATCGATCCTGAATACCGCAAGCGATACGAGGCCAGCTTTGGCGTCGTCCCCGACACGCCGGTGTTCGAGCTGTATCTGCCCGAGGCCTATCGCAGCGGCGAGCTGTTCCACGCCATCCAGCGGCCGATCTGGGATCTCGAGAACAATGTCATCTGGCCGCACATGGCCGGCCTGCTGCAGCACGACGGCGTGCGCGGCGACCTGCTGGAGTTCGGCGTCTACACCGGCGGCAGCCTCGGACGGCACATCGAGATCTTCCGGCCGCTCGGCATCATCGATCGCTTCTACGGCTTCGACAGTTTCGCCGGCCTGCCGGCCATCGAAGCCGGCGCCGACGTGCCGATCTGGCACGAGGGCCAGTTCAGCGACACCTCACGCGACGGCGTGCTCCGCTATCTGCTCGGCCGCGTCGGGCACGTGGACGATGTGGAGCTGGTCGAAGGCTGGTTTTCCGAGACGCTGCCGCGCATGACCGACCGGATCACGCGGGTCGCGTTCGTGCGCGTGGACTGCGATCTCTATCAGTCGACGGTCGACGTGTTCACGTTCCTCGCCAATCGTCTGGTGGACGGTGCGATCGTCTACTTCGATGACTGGAGCCACGACGCGCGCACGGGCGAGACGAAAGCGTTCTTCGAGTTCGCCGAGCGTGAACAGGCGCGCTACCGGTTCGAACGGCTGCTGACGGTGTCCGACGGCGCGCTCGCCGTGCGGGTGCACCACGTCGCCGGCAGGTAGCGACGACCGACGCGAGTGACTCTTGCCGGGCCTGCTCCGCGGGCGGGCGCGATCAGCTGGCCGTGGATTCCGGTGCCGCGGGCGGCTCTTCCGGCCGCGCGACGCGTGTCACCAGCACCTTGTCGATGCGGCGGCCGTCCATGTCCACGACTTCGAAGCGGAGACCGCTCCACGTGAAGTGATCGGCGGTCTGCGCGACGCGGCCGAGCCGCGCCATCACGAAACCGCCGAGCGTGTGATACGCGCCGGCCTCGTCCGCGGGCAGGTCGTCGGTGGCGAGCTTCGTCATCACTTCTTCCATCGACGCCGCACCTTCGACGAGCCACGATCCGTCGGCGCGGACGACGAACATGCCGCCGGCTTCGCTGGCGTCGGCGGGCAGATGGCCGACGAGCGCCTCGAGGATGTCGGTGAGCGTCACCAGGCCTTCCACCGCGCCGAACTCGTCCATCACGAGCGCGACGTGCTTGTGCGATCGACGGAAGGTCTCGAGCAACTGCACGGCCGGCATCGAGTCGGGCACGAACAACGCGTCCTTCGTCAGCACGCGCAGGTCCAGGGCGGCGCCGCGCATCGCCGTCGGCAGCAGATCCGCCGAGCGGACGAAGCCGAGCACGTTGTCGAGCCCGCCCTGACAGACGACAAACTGCGTGTGACTGTGTGAGGCCAGGAAGTCGCGCAACTCGTCGCCGCTGGCATCGACGTCAATCCATTCGATGTCGGGGCGCGGCGTCATGATCGCGGCGACACGCTGATCGCCCAACTGCAGGACGCGCTGGACGATCGACTCCTCTTCCGCTTCGAGCACGCCGCTCTCGGCGCCCTGGCTGATGACCGCCTTGATCTCTTCTTCGGTCAGGTGCGGCTCGGCCTGTCCCTTGATGCCGAAGATGCGCAGCACCAGGTTCGTGGTGCCGGTCAGCATACGGACGAACGGGCCGCCGACGCGCGACAGCGCCATCATCGGCCGCGCCACCCACGAGGCGATCGTCTCGGGATTGGTCAGCGCGATCGTCTTCGGCACCAGCTCGCCGATGACCAGCGACAGGAACGCGATGACGGCGACCACGGCGCCAAGGGCGATGCCTTCGGCGTAGGGCACCAGTTCCGGCACGGTGCTGATCCGTTCGGCCAGCGGCTCGGCAATGGTGGCGCCGCCATAGGCGCCGGACAGGATACTGACGAGGGTGATGCCGACCTGAACGGTCGACAGGAACTGCGCCGGGTGCTGGGCCAGGTCCAGCGCCGCCCTCGCACGCTCATCCCCATCGTCGGCACGCTGCTGCAGCCGGACTTTACGGGCGGCAACGACGGCGATCTCGGACATGGCGAAGATGCCGTTGGCGACGATCAACGCCAGGACGATGACGATTTCTGTGGTGATGGGGGATTGTACAACGGGGGTGCTCCACGGGGGTGCTCCACGGGGGTGCGGCACGAGGGTGCTACACGGGGGTGCTCCACGGAGGTGCTCCACGGAGGTGCTCCACGAGGGTGCTACACGGGGGTGCTACACGAAGGTGCGGAACCGAGATGCGGCGCCGGACGTGGCCGGTGCGCCGCTCGAGCGGGATTACGGACCGTTCGAGCCGACGAGGCGAACGCGGAGAACAGAGCGGCGTATAAGGCTGCATGCTGTTCCTCGACCACGTCGTCAAACGGTTTGGTGCGCGTGCGGCGGTGGATGACCTTTCCCTCGAGGTGCGGCGCGGCGAGGTGCTGGGGCTGCTGGGGCCGAATGGGGCTGGGAAGAGCACTACGGTAGGCCTGGCGGTGGGACTGCTGGCGCCGGACGGTGGGCGGGTGCGGGTGGGCGACTTCGGCGACCCGCGCGAGGCGCGCGTGCGCGGGCGCATCGGCGTGGCCCCGCAGGCGCTGGCGGTGTACGAGCTATTGACCGCACACGAGAACCTGCGCTTCTTCGCCGACATCCACGGACTCGATCGACAGCGCGGTGACGAGCGCGTGCGGTGGTGCCTGCACTTCGCCGGACTCGACGATCGCGCCGGCGATCGCGTCGACAGTTACTCCGGCGGCATGAAGCGGCGTCTGAACCTCGCCGCCGCTGTAGTGCATCATCCGGATCTGCTGCTGCTCGACGAGCCCACCGTCGGCGTCGATCCTCAGTCGCGCAACGCCATCTTCGACAGCATCGAGGCGCTCGGCGACGAGGGCACGACGATCATCTACAACACGCACTACATGGAAGAAGCGGAACGGCTCTGCGATCGCGTCGCGATCATCGACGAGGGCCGGCTGCTGGCCATCGGCACCGTGCGCGAACTGCTCGACGCCCACGGCGGCACACCGGTGCTCGTCGTGCGCACAGAGGCCGGCGAGGCCCGGCACCAGACCACGGATCCGCTGCGGACGCTGAACGCGTTGGCGGCGGCGACACCCATTCTCGAGTTCCATGTCGAACGCCCGACCCTCGAACAGGTCTTCCTGCACCTGACGGGCCGGCGCCTTCGCGATTAACCCCACAATTCGCTTGTGTTGATATGTCCTCACTGCTGGAACGATCCCACTTCGTGGCGGTATCCTTCGTGTCACCGCGCGGATGGAAACCACACGCAAGTGAGCTGAGGGGTTAGTCGACGAGGTTCACGCCATGCGTTCACTCTTCGCCATCGCCGGCAAGGACCTGCGCGTGCTGCCGCGCATTCCCGTCGCCTTCTTCTTCACCTTCATCTGGCCGGTGATCGTCGCCGTGATGTTCGGCTACGCCTTCGGCGGCACATCGAGCAGCCGGCCGCGGGCCATGGCCGTTGCCCTCGTGGACGACGACGCGACGAACGAGTCGCGCGCGTTCGTCGAGCGGCTGACGGCGTCGGGCAACTTCGCGTTCACGCCGATGACCCGCACCGAAGCCGAAGCGGCCGTACGCAATGGACGACAGGCGGCGTACTTCGTCATCCGATCCGGTTTCGGCGAGCGATCGAGTCATCTGTTCTATGGCCCGCCGCGCGAGGTGGAAGTCGGCAGCGATCCGTCGCGCCAGGCTGAAGCCGGGATGATCAACGGTCTGTTGCAGGAAGCCGCGGCCGCGGACATGCAGCGCGCGATGGGCGACGCGGGGACGTCCACGAAGATGGTGGACGAGGCGCTGGCAGGGTTGGCTCAGAGCGGCGACGCGCCGGCGGAACTCACCGGCTTTCTCGGGGCGCTGAAGACGTTCGTCAACAGCCCGTCCGCGCAGGCAAGCGCCGGCGGCGCGTCGGAGTGGCGGCCGCTGAAGATCGTCGAGGCGCCGGTGATCGCGGCGCGGCGTGGTCCCTCCAACACGTTTGCCATCACCTTCCCGCAGGGCATCCTGTGGGCGCTGATCGGCTGCACCATGTCGTTTGCGCTCAGCCTGGTCAGCGAGCGCACGCGCGGCACGTTCGTGCGGCTGCAGATGTCGCCGCTGTCGCGCGCGCAGATCCTGGCCGGTAAGGCCCTGGCGTGCGCCGTGGCGATGACGGTGGTGCAGACGCTGCTGATGGCGCTGGCGGTCACGGTATTCGGCATCACGCCTTCGTCGTGGCCGCTGCTGATCGTCGCCTGCCTCTCGTCGACCATCGCGTTCTGTGGCTTGATGATGCTCATCTCGACGCTCGGCAGGACCGAGCAGGCGGCGTCCGGCATGGGGTGGGCGATCCTGATGCCGATGTCGATGCTCGGCGGCGGCATGGTGCCGTCGTTCGTCATGCCCGCCTGGATGGCGGACATCGGCGTCATCAGTCCGATTCGCTGGGCCATCCGCGCGATCGAAGGCGGGCTGTGGCGCGACTTCACGCCCAGCGAAATGCTCCTGCCATGTGCAGTGCTGATCGCCACAGGCGTGGTGACCTTCGCCCTGGGAACCGCACGTTTGCGCGGTGAACAGGAGTAGAGACGGGAGACGGGAGGCGGGAGGCGGGCGGAGTACGACACACGAAGGGCACGAAGACACGAAGAAGCACACACGAAGTCAAGCAAGGAAAGACAAGACCGTTTTCAGCTCCCTGTATGATCTGACGGATGTTCAAGCGGCAGACGGAAGGGTCGGTCATCTGCACGTCCTGCGGGGTGCTGGTGGGCGTGCGCGACGAGACCTGCTACAACTGCGGGCGCCGCAATCCGGGGATGTGGGGCTACGGCCCGGCGCTGCGCCGGCTCGGGCACGACATGGGGTTCGTGCCGTTCGTCATCGGCGCCACCGTCACCTTGTAT
The DNA here is from genome assembly GCA_020851325.1 of Acidobacteriota bacterium. Taxonomy (GTDB): domain Bacteria; phylum Acidobacteriota; class Vicinamibacteria; order Vicinamibacterales; family UBA2999; genus VFZN01. Next base: position 18,824 of record JADZCY010000283.1, read on the forward strand.
GTCGTGTCGCTGCTGCTGTCGGGCATGAACATGCAGACGATGCTGTCGCCGTCGACGCCCATCCTGTTCCTGCTCGGCGCCAGCGGGACCATTCCGGTGTTCGAGTTCGATCGCTGGTGGACCGTGCTCACGGCGGGCTGGCTGCATGCGGGCGTACTGCACGTGCTGTTCAACGTGCTGTGGATCCGCCAGCTCGCGCCTGCCGTCGCCGACCTCTACGGTCCCGGCCGCATGGTCATCATCTACACCGCGGCCGGCGTCGTCGGCTTCGTCGCCAGTTCCGTCGCCGGGCTGTATCTGGCCGGTGTGCCGATCATCGGCGGCGGTGGCTTTTCCGTTGGCGCCTCAGCGCCGATCTTCGGACTACTCGGCGCGCTGTTCTACTACGGCCGCCGCACCGGCAACAGCCACGTGCGTGAAGCCGGGCTGCAATACGCGTTGTTCCTCGGCGTGTTCGGTCTCATCTTTCCGGGCATCGACAACTGGGCGCACGCCGGTGGATTCGCCGGCGGCTTTCTCACCGGGGCCATCCTCGATCCGATGACGCGTGAGCGTATCGATCACCTGGCGATGGCCGTTGGCTGTCTCGCCATCACCGTGCTCGCCTTCATCGCCTCGATCATCGACGGCCTCCCGGTCGTGATGCAGTAGCGCTCGCGGGCGATCGATCCGATCGCCCGGATTGCCGGTCCGGTCCGTTGGACCGCGTGTGTGACAGACGTCACGCCTTCGCGTGGCTGATCGCGCGCGCACTCGACGCCAGCGCCGTTCATCACATGCCATCGTTCGTTCGTCACTCGCGACCACGACCGTCACCGTGTCGTGCGCGGGGACGAACGGGGGCACTGGAATTGCTCCCTGACGCGCGGGCCGCATGGTGGCGGCTCGTCCCGCGGTCCACCCACTGGCCGCGGCGGACTCTTCCGTCAGGAGGTTTGCGAATGAAGCGTTGGACCAATGCCGTCTGGGCACTGCTGGCCGTACTCGGCCTGGCCGTCGCACCGGCGTTTGCGCAGGGCGGCGGTGCCAGTTCCACCGGCAGCATCAGCGGTGAAGTGAAAGACGCGCAGGGCGGCGTGCTGCCCGGCGTGACGGTGACGGCAACGAGCCCGGCCCAGATCGGCCAGCTCACCGCCGTCACCAACGAAGCGGGCGTCTACCGCTTCCCGGCCGTGCCGCCCGGGGAATACCGGCTGTCGTATGAACTCGCCGGCTTCCAGAACGTGGTGCGCGAAGGCGTCCGCATCACGCTGGGTTTCAACGCCCAGGTGAACATCAGCCTCAACGTCGCGACGCTGGAAGAAACCGTGACGGTGAGCGGCCAGTCGCCGGTCATCGACACCTCGGCGACGCGCGTGCAGACCAACTACGACCAGAACGCGCTGGCGTCGATCCCGAATGCGCGCGACATGTGGTCGCTGCTGGCGACGACGCCGTCGGTGACGCTCAACCGCGTCGACGTCGGCGGTTCGACGATGGGCACGCAGACGACGTACTTCGCGTACGGCTACTCGGGTCAGAACCGGCCATTGATCGAAGGCATCAACACCACCGAAGGCACCTCGGCCGCCGGCTTCTATCTGGACTACGGCTCGTTCGAGGAAGTGTTCATCGGCGCCGCCGGCAACTCGGCCGAGATGCCGAACCCCGGCGTGCTGACGCAGTTCGTCAGCAAGAGCGGCAGCAACACGCCGTCGGTGGGCGTCTACTTCGACATCGAGGACGAGAGCATCCAGAGCCGCAACCTCGCGGCCGACCAGGTGCGTCCCGCGCCGGGCGCGACGATTCGTCCCGACGGCAATCGTCTGAGCTGGTACCGCAACCTGAACGTCGACGTCGGCGGTCCCATCGTCAAGGACAAGGTGTGGGGCTACTTCGCGTATCTGAACCAGCAGAACTCGGTGGCGGCGCCGCCCTCCGGCGTCATCCAGGACGGCACGGCGTTCGACACCAAGCTGTTCAACTACACCGGCAAGGCGACGTACCAGATGAACCAGAACAACAAGTTCATCGGCTACCTGCAGCACGGCACGAAACAGCAGCCCTATCGCACCGACAGCAGCAACCGTCTGCCGGGCGCGGTGGTCCACCTCACCAGCGATTCGACGACGCTGCAGGATTCACCGAGCTGGGTCTACAAGGGTGAGTGGAACGGCACGATCAACCAGAACATGTTCGCCGAAGTTCGCGCCGGGCAGTTCGGCTACGACTTCGGTCTGGACAGCAACACGGATGGCCGTCGCTACGAAGATCTCGTCACCAACGAAGTGACCGGTGGCGGGCGCTCGTGGCTCAACAAGCGGCGCCGCAACCAGTTCACCGGCGCGGTCAGCTACTTCAAGGACAACTTCGCCGGCGGCTCGCACAACTTCAAGTTCGGCGGCGAGTACCTGGACGAGAGCGGCAACATCCTGTGGAACCAGCAGTACACCGACAGCGTGGTGCACTTCCTCAGCGACGGCGTGCCGAACAGCGTGCGGCTGGGCATCAGCGGCACCTCGTCGCAGAACGCGCTGGCGCAGACCAGCTTCTTCGTCACCGACACGTGGGCGCTGGGCCGCCTCACGCTGAATCTCGGCGCGCGGTTCGATCGATACCGCGTGTGGCTGCCGGAGCAGACCATTCCGGTGGCGCGCTTCAATCCGACGGCGCGCACCATTGCCGAGCAGTCCGAGATCGTCGCCTTCAACCACATCGTCCCGCGCCTGGGCGCGACCTACGACGTGCAGGGTGACGGCAAGACGGTGCTGAAGGCCAACTGGGGTCGCTTCTACTTCAACACCGGCGTGTCGCTGGCCGATGCGGTGAACGAGAACACCAGCCAGCAGTACTCCGACTACAACTGGAACGACCTGAATGGCGATCGCATCTACCAGGAAGGCGAAGAGACGACGCTGATCACGCGGTTCGGCGGCACGCAGAACGCGTTCATCGATCCGAACCTGGAGAACTCGTACACCGACGAGACGTCGTTCTTCGTCGAGCGCGCGGTGCTGCAGGACGTCGGCGTGCGCGTCGGCTACGTCTACAAGAAGGACAACAACGGCTGGCAGCAGTTCAACGTGCTGCGTCCGTTCGAGGCCTTCAACGTGCCGGTGACGCGTCCCGACCCGGGTCCGGACAACATCGTCGGCAACGGGGATGACGGTCCGGCGCTGCAGCTGTTCAACCTGGACGACACCAGCCGCGGCTCGCGGCAGGTGACGCAGAACATCCCGGGTTACGAGGGCACCTACAAGACGCTGGAGTTCTCGGCCAACAAGCGCTACAGCAACCGCTGGTCGGTGGTGGCGTCGTATTCCTACACCTGGACCGAGGAGTTCGGCCGCAGCTACTTCGGCAACACCACGGCGACGGCGGTGAGCAACTTCGCGTTCTTCGGCAGCTATCCGACGAACCCGAACGAGAAGACGCTGAACGAGTTCACCAACTGGAGCGGCAAGATCACCGCCTCGGTGGACGCCGGTTGGGGTGTGCGCCTGACGCCGGTCTACAAGGTGCAGAGCGGCGCGCCGTATGGCCGCGTCGTCTCGGCGAACTTGAACTACAACTCCGCGCAGCTCATTCTCGTCGAGCCGCTCGGCACGCGCCGGCAGGACACGGTGAGCGTGTTCGACGTCCGCGCCGAGAAGCAGTTCCGCTTCGCCGACCGCGCCCGCATCGGCCTGTTCCTCGACGTGTTCAACCTGCTGAACTCGAACACGGCGATCAACATCAACTGGCGCTCGGGCGCCTCCTTCGAGAAGGCGACGACGGTCCTGCCGCCGCGCATCGCGAAGTTCGGCGTGAAGTTCAACTGGTAGCACCGGAAAGGTGCTGACAGGTGCTGAAGGGTGCTGAAAGGTGCGGACGGGTGCTGAAAGGTGCCGATAGCACCCTTCAGCATTCCTGAACGCTCCCAGCACTCTTCGGCACTTTCAGCACCTTTCCAGCACCTTTCCCGCACCCTTCAGCACCCCTCAGCACCTTTCCTGCACCCCTCGGCACCTTTCCAGCACCCTTCAGCACCTTTCCCGCACCTTTCACCCCCTTCAGCACCTTTCCCGCCCCTACCGCCCGAAGGGCGGTCCTTCAGGGCCGGTCCGTGGCCCCCTTGGGACGAATCCACAAAATTCCCGTACGAACGTTCGTTCAAAGGAGTAGGATGGGTTCGATTTGTTTTATGTATGAAGGAGGGACGATGAGAGTCTCGACTGTCGTCGCCACGTTGATGGCGATCTTCCTGGCCACGTCCGTGGCCGCCCAGCAACAAACCGGTGAGATCTTCGGCCGCGCGGAGGACGCCTCGGGTGGCGTGCTTCCGGGCACCACCGTCACCGTCGCCGGTCCCGGCCTGATTCAGCCGCGCGTCGTCGTGACGTCGGACACCGGCACCTACCGCGTACCCGAACTGCCCATCGGCACCTACAGCGTCACGTTCGAACTTCCCGGCTTCCGCAGCGTCCAGCACACCGACGTCCGCATCACCATCGGCTTCTCGGCCCAGGTGAACGGGCGCCTCGAGGTGTCGAGCATCCAGGAAACGGTGACGGTGTCGGGTGAAAGCCCGCTCATCGACACCAAGTCCACCGGCACGCGCACGTCGTTCGACCTGGAATCGCTCCAGAACCTGCCGTCGGCGCGCGACCCGTGGGTGATGCTTGAACGCTCGCCGTCCATCGCCATGGACCGCGTCAACGTCGGCGGCAGCCAGTCGGGCCAGCAGTCCAACTACGTCGCCCGCGGCGCCTCGACCGGCAACAACAAGTGGTCCATCGACGGCGTCGACATCACCGACATGTCGGCCACCGGCGCCTCGCCGATCTACTACGACTTCGACATGCTCGAGGAAATGCAGGTGACCACCGGCGGCGCCGACGTGACGCAGCAGACCGGCGGCGTCGGCATCAACCTGGTGACCAAGGGCGGCACGGACAGCTTCCGCGGCACCGGCCGCCTGTTCATCACCGACGATGCGTTCCAGGCCGACAACGTGGACGACGAGGTCCGGGCCGCCGGCGCCGGGTCGGGCGCGCCGATCCAGAACATCCAGGACTACGGCTTCGAGGTCGGCGGACCGATCATGCGCGGCAAGCTGTGGTACTGGGGCAGCTACGGCCGTCAGGACATCAAGGTCGGCGTCGTCGGCTTCTACAAGGACACGTCGACGTGCCGTCCGACGCCGCCCACCGATACGCAGGGCCTGCGCGACTGTCTCGAGACCGACCTGACGACCCTGAACAACTACAACGTCAAGCTCACCTACACGCCGTTCACGAACAACCGCCTCGGCTTCCAGAACACCTGGGCCGAGAAGGTGCGCAACGCGCGCGATGCGTCGAACACGCGGCCGATCGAAACCACCTACCGCCAGAAGGCCGTCAGCAGCGACTTCGGCACCTTCGGCTGGATCACCGGCCCGTCGCCGTTCTGGAAGCTGTCGGATCAGCACGTGTTCAGCGACAAGCTGCTGATGGACGTGCAGTGGGCGCACCTCGGCAACAACTTCGTGCTCGACTTCCACGAGGACTCGCTGAGCGACGTCCAGGTGCGTCTTGAAACCACGACCGGCGTCTACGGCCGTTCGTACACGCAGTCGGTGTTCATGCGGCCGACCAACAGCCTCGACGCCACCGCCAACTACTTCCAGCCGAACACGCTGGGCGGCGATCACGCGTTCAAGTTCGGCCTGCGGTGGCGCAACGCCCACTCGACGAGCCTGAGCCACTGGGGCGGCAACGCCATTGCCCGCTACACCAACGGCGTCTCGAACTCGGTGGACGTCTACCGTGACGGCAATGCGATCACGCACCTCAACACCTGGGCGTTCTTCGCGCAGGACACCTACACGGTGAAGCGCTCGACCATCACGCTCGGCCTGCGCGTGGATCGGCAGACCGACACGGGCGAGGCGTCGACGGTGGCGGCCAGCCCGCTGGCGCCGGTGCACCTGCCGGCCATCGATTTCCCCGGTGTCGACCCCGGCGTGACGTGGACCAACTTCTCGCCGCGTCTCGGCTTCAACTACGACATCTCGGGTCAGGGCCGGACGGTCGCGAAGGCGTCGTACGCGATGTACTTCGGCCAGCTCGCGCCCAGCCAGATGTCGGGCCTGCTCTCGGCCACCGGCTCGACGTATGTGCGTTTCCCGTGGTCGGACACCAACGGCGACACGCTCGTGCAGGCAAACGAGATCAACTACAACACCATCCTGGCGTCGAGCACCACCTACAACGCCGCCGATCCGGGCAACTACCGCACCGTCGGCGCCATCGATCCGAACGTGAAGAACGACCGGACGCAGGAGTTCATCGCCGGTCTCGATCACCAGTTGTTCGCCGGCGTCGGCGTCAGCGCCAGCTACATCTGGCGCAAGTACGACCAGTTCGCGTGGCAGGACCGCACGAACATCACCAGCGCCAACTTCCTGCCGGTGGACTACACGCCGACCAACTGCCCGGCCGGCGCGCGCTGCGACACCATCACCTACTACCAGCCGAACGTGCAGCTGGCCGGCCAGCCGTTCCTCTACACCAACGTGGCGGACCGGTGGCGCGACTACAACGGCTTCGAGCTGAGCCTGGCCAAGCGCATGGCCAACCGCTGGTCGGCGAACGTCAGCTACGCCTACAACAATGCCGGCGACACGTGGGATTCGCCGAACTCTTACGAGGATCCGTCCTGCCGCGTCGACCAGTGCCCGGGCTCGCAGCAGTACGCACCGGAGCAGACCGGCAGCGGCATCACCGGCATCTTCACCAACGCCAAGTGGCTGTTCAAGGCCAGCGGCGTCTACACGATGCCGCTCTACGACATCAACGTGTCAGCCAACTACAACAGCCGCCAGGGCTTCCCGTATCCGGTGTCGGTGCAGACACCGAACCGCGCCAACGGCGCCGGCCAGGCCCAGATCATCCTCGACGAGGTCGGCGATGTCCGCCTCGACGCGGTGCAGACGCTCGACCTGCGCGTCGATCGTCCGCTCACTTTCGGCCGCGTGCGTCTGACGCCGGCGGTCGAGCTGTTCAACGTCACCAACATCAACACCGTGTTGTCGCGGAACCGCAATCAGGCGGCCGCCAACGCGAACAACATCAGCGGCATCGTCGCACCGCGGATCATCCGGTTCGGCGTGCGCGTGAACTTCTAGGAAACCTGGACCGCCCTCGCTTCGGCGAGGGCGGCAGGGCATCAGGACCGGCCGCCTCCGCGCTTCGCGCTTCGGCGACCCGGTAGGAATAACAGGACCGGCCGCCCGCCTTCGCGCTTCGCGCTACGGCGGGGCGAGCGGTCAGACACTGGGGCCGCGCCGGTGGCGCGACAGAGGTTATCGGGACCGCGGTATCGCCCGCGGAACGGGCACAGGTCAGCTCCCTGGGACGCCCGCACCGTTCGCGAGAACGACCGGTCACCGATGCTGCTGTCGCGCACGGCGCGGTCCCCGCCCAGGCACCACGGCCCCAGCGAAGGGGGGCCTTCGTCGTTGGTCCTTCGCCTGTCGTCTTTCCTCCAGCCGCTCGTGCCAACGGGCGGCTTTTTTTTTGACCCGCGACACCCGCCGCCCCCGTTCAGCACCTTTCAGCCCCCGTCAGCACCTTTCAGCACCCTTCAGCACCTGTCAGCACCCCTCAGCACCGTTCAGCACCCTTCAGCACCCCTTCAGCACCCTTCAGCACCTGCCGGTGTCGTGAGCCCCCCGCCCCTTCCCCGCCGCGTTTCCTGATATATGTCTGCCGTGTCCCCGCCGGTCGTCAGCCTGTCACTGCGCGTGCAACCCTCGTCCGGGCCCGGCTTCGCCCATGCGCTGCGCGACGGCGACACGACCATCGGCCGCGAGTCGCAGAACGACCTGGCCCTGCGCGACAACCGGGTGTCGCGGCGGCACGCCGTGATCACCGTCGCCGACGGCCGCGCCTCGGTCACCGACCTCGCCAGCCGCAACGGCACGTTCCTCAACGGCCAGCGCCTCGGCGACGGCGCCTCGCCGCTCACCACCGGCGATGTCATCCGCATCGGCGACTTCTCGCTGCTGTTCGAACCGGCCGACGCCATCCCGTTTGCGCTGCCCTCGGCGCCGGCCATGCGCGAGGTGCTGCAGAAGGCGCCCGAGGAAGTGGTGCAGTCGAGCGCCCGGCCGGACGCTGTCGCCGGCAGTACCGCCGCCGCGACGCTGGCCGCCGAACTCGAGAAGAAGACGCGCATCCTCGGCCTGTTCTACGAATTGAGCCGCACCCTCGGCTCGGTGTTCTCGCTGCCCGACGTGCACGAGAAGGTGATGAACCTGCTGATGCAGGTGACGCCGGCCGCGCGCGTCGTCATCTTCCAGATCCTGGAGCGGGGCGAGATGCGGCCGGTGGCGTCACGCACGCGGCATCAGGCGGCGGACGCCGCCGCCAGCGCTCAGGAACAACCGCTGCGCGTGAGCCGGACGGTGTTCGACAACGTGGCGCGGCAGCGCGTGTCGGTGCTGCTCGAGAACACGCATCGCGACGACACGCCGATTCCCGAAAGCCTGCGTCTGGAGCAGGCGCACTCGGTGATGGCGGCGCCGATCCTGGGGCGTAAGGGATTGCTGGGTCTGATCTACGTCGATCAGGACGACCGGCTGCAGACATTTTCCGCCGCCGATCTCGATCTGCTCAACGCCGTCGCCGTGCAGGCGGGCATTGCCATCGACACGGTCCGCGCCCACGAGGCGCTGCAGCGCGAAGCCAAGGCGCGCGAAAACTACGAACGCTTCCTGCCGCAGCAGGTGGTGGACGACGTGATGCGCGATCCCGGCAAGGAGATCACGCCGGGCGGCACGAGGCTGGTGGTGACGGCGCTCTTCGCCGACGTGCGCGGCTTCACCACGCTCGCCGAATCAGCGCCGCCGGAACACGTCGTCGATCTGCTGAATCGCTTCTTCACGCTGGTGAGCGAGATCGTCTTCCGCTACGGCGGCACGCTGGACAAATACATCGGCGACGGCGTGCTGGCGCTGTTCGGCGCGCCGTATCCCACCGAGCGCGACGCCGTGAAGGCCGTGCGCGCGGCCATCGACCTGCAGCGCGCGCTCGTCGGCTTCAACACGGAACTGCTGCGCGACAGCCATCGCGAAATCGGTGTCGGCATCGGCATCAGCACCGGCCCCGCCATCGTCGGCTTCATCGGCTCCGAGACACGGCTGGACTACACCGCCATCGGCGACACCATCAACACCGCGGCGCGGCTCGAGAACCTGGCCAAGGCCGGCCAGATCATCATCAGCGAAACGACTATGCAGGCCGTGGACGCGAGCGTGGCCTACACCCCACTCGACGCCGTTCAGGTCAAAGGACGCGCGGCCCGCCTCCAAATCGCCGACGTGCGGTGGAAACGGTAAAGAAGGACCGCCCGCCTTCGCGCTTCGGCGAGGCGGTGGGGGTAGCAGGACCGCGCTTCGCGCGGTAGGGGCTCAAGGCGGGAGACGGGAGGCGGGAGGCCGAACGATCGTGTCGCACCCTCGTGGAGCACGATCGTGAGCACCATCGTGGAGCACGATCGTGTAGCACCCCCGTGGAGCACCTTCGTTCAGAATCCTTTGCCTAGCCGTTCCTGCAATTTCTCCCGGTATCCGCGGCTCAGCGTCAGGCGTGTGCCGTTGTGCAGCACGACGACGTATTCGCCGTTGAACCACGGCTGCAGTTCCTTGATGCGATCCGAGTTGACGATGCGTGAGCGGTGGATGCGGACGAACTGCTGGGTGTCGAGCCGCGCCTCCATGTTGGTCATCGTCTCGCGGAAGAGATGCGATTCGTTCGCCAGGTGCAGCCGCACGTAGTTGCCGGCCGCCTCCACCCAGTCGAGTTCGTCGGTGCGCAGGAAGAAGACGCGGCCGCCGGATTTCACGACCAGCCGGTCCATCCGCTGCGGCTCGGGCTTGATGTCCTGCACCAGCGACATCAGGCGCCGTCCCAGATCGCCGGCGCGGCGGCGTTCGACGTGCGCGCGCGCGTGCTGCAGCGTCTGCTGGAAACGATCGCGCCCGAACGGCTTGAGCAGGTAGTCGATGGCGTGCACTTCGAACGCCTTCAGCGCGTATTCGTCGTAGGCCGTGACGAACACCACCGCCGGCATGCGGTCCTCGCCGACGCTCCGGATGACGCCGAAGCCGTCGCACGCCGGCATCTGCACGTCGAGGAAGACGAGGTCCGGTTGCTGCTGCTGAATCGCCGAAATCGCCTGCGACCCGTCGGCGCATTCGCCAATCAGCTCGATGTCCTTCTCCTGGCCGAGCAGACCGACGAGTCGCTCGCGCGCCATCGGCTCGTCGTCCACCACCATGGTTCGAATCTTGGTCACGCAGCGCCCTCCACAGCCTGTGCTCCCGACGCATCCTCGTCGTCCGCCGACGCCAGCGGTATGACGATCGACACCAGCAATCCGCCCGCGCCCGGCCGGCGGAATTCAAAACGATGAAGCGAGCCGTACAAATGTTCGAGTCGCGATCGCGTGTTCGACAGACCGACGCCGCGGTTGAAGTCCGACAACCGCGCCGCCGACAGCCCGACGCCGTCGTCCTGCACGTTCAACTCCACCGTCTCGCCGACGCGCCGTGACCGGATGGTGATGGTCCCCGGCGACGGCCGCGGGCCGATGCCGTGCTTGATGGCGTTTTCGACGAGCGGCTGCAGGATAAGGTTGGGCACCAACGCGTCGAGCGTGTCGGGCGCAACGTCGAACACCACCGTGAGACGGTCGCGGAAGCGCGTTTGTTCGATCTCCAGATACTTGGCGAGGAA
>JADZCY010000284.1 GCA_020851325.1 Acidobacteriota bacterium
ATTTTTCGACATTCCCCGGGCCGGCGTTGTACGCAGCCAGTGCCAACTCGATGTTGCTGTCGTAGCGGTCCAGGAGCTTGCGCAGGTAGGTGACGCCGCCGCGGATGTTGTCTTCGGGATGGAACGGATTCTCGACGCCCAGTTCGCGCGCCGTGGCCGGCATCAACTGCATCAGCCCCATCGCGCCCTTGGACGACACTGCGCGAGGGTTGAAGGCCGACTCCACCTGAATCACCGCCCGCACCAGATCCGGTGAGACACCCTGTGCAGCCGAGTGCACTTCGATCACATCGTCGAACTCGGCGCTCTTCGTCGACGTCGGCACCGCACGCGTGGCCCTGACAGTTGTCGTGCCTGGAATGACGAAACTGTCGCCGGTGGATTGGGAATCGCGTGGGCGATCCGAGACGACCAGGTGCCCGTCGGCGTCACGCCACGAGTAGATCTGCGCCGTCGCGGACGAAGCCGCGCAGACGACGAGCACGAGTGACGCGAGAACAATACGCACGGGGGGCTGACAGGGATATCGGCACGTCGTCACACACCCAGCAGTCGCTTGACGACATCGGGTGCGGCCGCGAGCATCGCGTCAACTTGTGCAGGATCCTTGCCACCAGCCTCGGCAAAATCCGGCCGGCCGCCGCCACCGCCACCGACGATGGGCGCGAGTTCCTTGACGAGTTGTCCCGCCTTGAGCCGCGCGCTGACGTTTCCGGTCACGCTCGCCACCATCGCCACCTTGCCCTCGGCGGTCGGACCGGCCAGGAACACGACGCCGGAGGTCAGCGTCGACTTCACCTGGTCGGCAATCGACCGCAACAGGTCGCGGCTCGCATCGTCGACGCGCTGCGCGACGAGCGTGACGTCGCCGATCTGCACACGGTGGCCCGCGGCGCCGGACTGTCCGGCCGCCGCCTTTGCCAGCTTGCGATCGCGATCCTTGACCGCCTTTTCGAGCGTGTGAATCCGCGCCTCGAGTCGCGCGAGCACGTCCGACTCGCCGGCATTGAGGAAGCCGCGCACGCGTTCGAACTCGGCGAGGCGCGGCCGCGCGTAGGCGAGCGCGCCAAGCCCGGTGAGCGCTTCGATGCGGCGGACGCCAGCCGCGACGCCGGTTTCCTCGGTGATGAGGAGCGCGCCGATCTGTCCCGTCGCCGACACGTGCGTGCCGCCGCACAGTTCCGTGCTGAACTTGCCGTCGCCGACCGAGACGACGCGCACGCGGTCGCCGTACTTTTCGCCGAAGAGCGCCATCGCGCCCGCGGCAATCGCTTCCTGCGTATCGCGCACGGTGGTGTTCACCACGTCGTTCTTCAGGATCGCCTCGTTGACGATCGCTTCGATGCGCTCGATCTCGTCGGACGTCACGGGGCTGAAATGCACGAAGTCGAAGCGCAGGCGATCCGGCGCGACCAGCGAGCCGGCCTGTTTCACATGCGGTCCAAGGACCTGACGCAGCGCCGCGTGCAGCAGGTGCGTGCCGGTGTGATTGCGCCGCGTCGCGTCGCGGAGTGACGCATCGACAACGGCGGTGACGACATCGCCGGTGTGGAACGGCGTCGATGTCTGCTCGACGTGAGCCAGGCGCGGCAGGCCCGGCCCGAGTCGCGTGACGCCGGTGACGAACGCCGAACCGCCAGCGGTTTCGATCCAGCCGCGATCGGATACCTGTCCGCCGGCCTCGAGATAGAACGGCGTGCGCGCCAGCGCCACCCAGCCACTGCTGCCAGCGTCGATCGCGTCCACCTGCCGCTTGTCATCGCCGAACACGGCAAGGATTGGCACGCCGGTCAAACGCGTGTCCGTATAGCCCTCGAACACATCGCCCGCGGCAGCCAGCGTCGCTCGCACCTCGTCCGACGCCAGCCGCACATCGTCTGCCTTGCGGCTATCGAAGCCGCTGCTGGCGCGCGCCTTCTCCCGCTGTGCTTCCATCTCGCGCTCGAAGCCCGCGGTGTCGAACGTCAGGTTCTGGTTCGAGGCGAGGTCTTCGATGAAGTCGCGCGGCAAACCGTACGTGTCGTACAGCTTGAACGCCTCGTCACCGGGCAACACGCGCGAACCGGCGGCGGCGCGTTCGAGCGCGTCCTCGAGGCGGGGGAGACCACTCGTCAGCACCGCATCGAAACGCTCTTCCTCGGAGCGCACCACCTGGACGACGGCGTCGCGGCCGGCCTTGAGTTCGGGATAGGCGTCGCCCATGTCGGCAACGAGCACGTCGACGAGCGAGTGCAGGAAGGGCTCGTGCAGCCCGAGCTTGCGGCCGTGGCGCATGGCGCGCCGCATGATCTTGCGCAGCACGTAGCCGCGCCACTCGTTCGACGGCACGACACCGTCGGCGATCAGGAACGTCATCGCGCGCAGGTGATCGGCGACGACGCGCATCGAGACGTCGGCAGGATCGTCGCTGTGTCCATAGCTGCGGCCGGCAAGGCGTCCGGTAGCGTCGAGGATCGGCGTGAAGAGCGGCGTGTCGTAGTTCGACAACGAGCCTTGCATCACCGCGGAGATGCGTTCAAGGCCCATGCCGGTGTCGATGGAGGGCGCGGGCAGCGGCGTCAACGTGCCGGCGCCATCGCGCTCGAACTCCATGAACACGTTGTTCCAGATCTCGACGAAGCG
>JADZCY010000285.1 GCA_020851325.1 Acidobacteriota bacterium
ACACCTGCGGAACGAGACTGCGCCTTGCCGCATCATAGATGTGTGACCAACACCGTTTCCGTGAAGCTCTTCAACACCGAAGGCCGGCTCGTCGGTCCGCTCGACGTGCCGCGCGTCGAGAAGACCGGGGCCGAGTGGCGCGCGCTGCTGACGCCCGAGCAGTTCCAGGTGGCCCGCGATCAGGGTACCGAGCGGCCGTTCTGCGGCACGCTGCTCGACAACAAGCAGCACGGCGTCTACGCCTGCGTCTGCTGCGGCCTGCCGCTGTTTTCCTCGCAGGCGAAGTTCGACTCGGGCACCGGCTGGCCGAGCTTCTTCCAGCCGGTCGCCGACGAGAACGTCGCCGTGCGTCCCGATCACGCCTACGGCATGCGCCGTGTCGAGATCCTCTGCGCCCGCTGCGATGGCCACCTCGGTCACGTCTTCCCCGACGGCCCGGCGCCGACGTATCAGCGGCACTGCGTGAATTCGGAGTCGCTGCGCTTCGTCAACGTCGACGACCTCGCCACGCTCGCGGACCCGGCTGCTTCCTGACGTCGGTACAGCACGGACGTACTCACGACGGTGCGGGACGATTGTCTGGAACGACCAGCACGAGCGCGCCGCCGAGGAGCACCACCACGCCAATGACGATGAGGCCGGCCGAGAAGCTGTTGGTGGCGTCGCGGAGGGCGCCGAGCGCGTAGGGACCGGCGAAACCGCCGATGTTGCCCACCGAGTTGATCAGCGCGATGCCGGCGGCGGCGCCGGTGCCACTGACGAATGATGTTGCCAGCGTCCAGAACGGCCCGAACATCGACGCCAGTCCCAGCATCGCCAGCGACAACCAGACGAGCGACGGCACGAGGCCGTCGGCGAACGCGGTGGCGATGAACGCGGCGCCACTCACCCACGCGGCAATGGCGATGTGCCAGCGGCGTTCGCCACTGCGGTCGGAATGCCGCGCCGCCATTACCATGCCGATCGCCCCCGCCAGGTACGGCAGCGCGCTCAGCACGCCGATCGCGAACGTCGATCCGGCGAACGCGCCGCGAATGATCTGCGGCAGGAAGAAGCCGAACGCATAGAGCGCCACCGGCACGACGAAGTACACCGCCGCCAGCACCCACAACCAGCGATGCGCCATTACCGCGCGAATGCCGTGCGCGCGTGCCGCTCCACCGCTCTGCTCGGCCTCGATCGCACGCGTCAACGCCGCGCACTCGTCCGGCGGCAGCCATCGCGCGTCCCGCGGTGTCTCCGGCAATCGCCACCACACCACCACGCCCAGCAGCGCCGCCGGCACGCCTTCCAGCAGGAACATCCACTGCCAGCCGTCGAGGCCACCGAAGCCGTCGAGCGTCAGCAGCGCGCCGGAGATCGGCCCGCCAACGATGCCGGCCGTCACCGTCGCGGTCATGAACGCCGCCACGGTGCGCGCGCGCTCGGCCGCCGGCACCCAGCGCGTCAGGTAATAGATGATGCCCGGGAAGAAGCCGGCTTCCGCCGCCCCCAGCAGGAACCGCAGCGCGTAGAACGACGCCGCATCCCACACGAACATCGTCGAGGCCGAGATGAGGCCCCACGTGATCATGATGCGCGCGATCCAGCGGCGGGCGCCGACGCGGGCAAGGATCACGTTGCTGGGGATCTCGAACGCGGTGTAGCTGAGGAAGAAGATGCCGGCGCCGAAGCCATACACCGACGCGGAGAAGCCGAGCGCCTCGTTCATCTGCAACGCGGCTAAGCCGACGTTGATGCGATCGAGATACGCGAAGATGTAGAGCAGGAAGAGAAACGGCACCAGCCGCGTCCGCACTCGAGAGGCCGCGCGTGCCAGCGCCTGCGGATCGACGGTGCCGGCGCCTTCGTTCATCGACGCCAGTCCGGCGGCAGCAGCCGCGCATCCACGTTGTGCTCGGTGACGCCGAAGTCACGCGCCCAGGCAGCGAGTCCTTGCGCATCCGCGCCAACCGGATCAGGGAACGCGCCCTGCAGGTCGCCGCGGCTGTCGTAGATCTGCCGCCACAACCGCGGCAGCCGCTGTCCTTTCCCATCGCGATCGTCCGGCGCCATCAGCCATTCGCGAAAGCTCACGCCCGTCGCCGCGGCATCGGCAAACGGATCCTCGAACTGCTGTCGCGCGTCTCCCATGGCCATGAACATCTGCTGCGCCGCCACCGGCACCGGCACGCCATCCTCGAACCCGCCGTAGGAATACGTGACCGTGCGAGCGTCGAGCCAACCGGCGGCATGCAGGAGGTCTGAATAACGCCTGGCGAGATCGCCGGCGACGTCCAGGCCATCGATGCCCGACACGCGCGCATGACGCGACAGCGGCATCGGCGCCGCCGGATTGAAGCCGCTGAAGTGAAAGAACCGCAGCGGCACGTCACCGGCCATCACGCGTCGGTCGACGACGTGCAGGCCGCGCTCGCCGAGATTCCAGTAGGCGACGTTGCAGCCCGGGTCGCGGACGATGGCGAGGTCACCGAAGAAGGGCGGAACGAGATCGAGCCAGCGTTGATCGTGATGGAGGCCGGCGGCGGGGTCCATGCGGTTGTGCGTCAGCAGCCGCTCGTACCACCAGTCGAGAAACGACAGGCCGGCCGGCCGGCGGCTGACGCCGATGAAGCCGCCGTTGAACGTGCCGGCGCGGATGATCGCCAACTCACGCGCCGCCGCATCATCTCCGCTAAGCGGCTCCAGCAAGTGCGGCGACAACGCCACCGCACGCATCGTCGTCTTTTCGATGAGCGGCGTGAGCGCATCGGTGACGAGGATGTCGGCGTCGATGAACAGCGCCGCGTCGTAGCCGCGTTCGAGCAGCAGGCGCAGCACGAGCGGTTTGGCCAGCACGGTGAGTTCGTGCGGCGAGCAGACAAACGCCTGGTGCAGGAAGTGCGGGATGTCGAAGACGCGCATCGACACACGCTCGGCGTCGCCGACGTCGACGGCCGCTGCTACCTCGTCGCGCTCGGCCACCACGGCCACGATCGGCACGTCGGGGTGATAGCGCCGCAGCGCCTCGACCAGCACACGCGCATGGGCGGCGAAGTTCGCGGTAATCGCCGTGCAGAACGCCACGCGCGGCGTCATCGCGTCCTCCTGCCTTCCGTGCCGCCAGCCTTCCGCCCGACGTGTTCGTTCTCCTCCGCTCTGCCGTTCTGATCGCCTCCCGCCTGCCGCCTTCCGAACTGGTTGCTTGCCTCCCGATCCGACAGCGCGCTCTGCAGCCACTGCCCATCGATGCGGTGTTCGGTCACGCCGAAGTGGCGGGCCCAGTCCATGAACGCGGCGGCGCCGGCGCCAGTGAGATCCGGAAACGCCTGCTGCAGGTCAGGACGCTCGGTATGCACCGCGGCCCACAACCGCGGCACCTCGGTGCCGGGCGCGTGATCGCGCAGCCAGTGCCAGTAGCTGTCTTCGCCCGCGGTCGCGAAAGGGTTGCCGAAGCGCCGCGCCGCCTCACCCATCTCGAGATACAGCCGGCGCGCCACGGTGGGAATCGGCACGCCGTTGTCGAACGTCGCGTATGCATAGGGCCACGTGCGCACCTCCGCGTGACCTTCGGCGAAGAGCGCCTCGCGCACGGAGGCAATCAGCCGCCGCACCTCGCCCAGCGAGTCCCACGACAGACGATCGTGATAGCGCGTGATGCGATCCGGCGCGTCGGGATCGAAGCCGCTGAAGCGGAACACACGCAGCGGTACGTTGTCGACGAGCGCCGCGCCGTTCGCATCGCGGGTGATCGTCCGCTCGGGCAGACTCCAGTGACCGATGTTGAACGACGGATCGCCGAGCACCTGCACGCCGTCGAAGAGCGCCGGCGCCAGATCCAGCCAGCGCTGCTCGAAGTGCATGCCGTTCGGCACGTCGTGACGGCAATGCGTCAGCAGGCGCTGGTGCCACCAGTCGAGCAGGCGTCGCGCCACGGGATAATTCGACACGCCGAGCACGCCGACGTTGTAGACGCCGGACTGCAGAATCACCTGCTCCCGATCACCGGCGTCAGGACCGCGCAAGGGAAAGGGCAGATGCGGCGTCATCACCACCGGCGCGGTGGCCAGCGCGTCGAACAGCGGCGCGATGCTCGCCAGCACCAGCGTCTCCTGCTTGAAGTAGACGACGCGCTCCATGCCGCGCGCGAGCAGATGCCGCA
>JADZCY010000286.1 GCA_020851325.1 Acidobacteriota bacterium
ACACCTGCGGAACGAGACTGCGCCTTGCCGCATCATAGATGTGTGACCAACACCGTTTCCGTGAAGCTCTTCAACACCGAAGGCCGGCTCGTCGGTCCGCTCGACGTGCCGCGCGTCGAGAAGACCGAGGCCGAGTGGCGCGCGCTGCTGACGCCCGAGCAGTTCGAGGTGGCTCGCGACCAGGGTACCGAGCGCCCGTTCTGCGGCACGCTGCTCGACAACAAACAGCACGGCGTCTACGCCTGCGTGTGCTGCGGCCTGCCACTGTTCTCCTCGCAGGCGAAGTTCGACTCCGGCACCGGCTGGCCGAGCTTCTTCCAACCGGTCGCCGACGAGAACGTCGCCGTGCGTCCCGATCACGCCTACGGCATGCGCCGTGTCGAGATCCTCTGCGCCCGCTGCGATGGCCACCTCGGTCACGTCTTCCCCGACGGGCCGGCGCCGACGTATCAACGGCACTGCGTGAATTCGGAGTCGCTGCGCTTCGTCAACGTCGACGACCTCGCCACGCTCGCGGACCCGGCTGCAACCTGACGCGAGTGCGGCACGGACGCCGCAGGCGCGGTGAAGGCGCTCATCGTGCGCGGCGTTCGTCTGGAACGACCAGTACGAGCGCGCCGCCGAGGAGCACGACGACGCCAATGACGATGAGGCCGGCGGAGAAGCTGTTGGTGGCGTCGCGAAGGGCGCCGAGCGCGTAGGGGCCGGCGAAGCCGCCGATGTTGCCCACCGAGTTGATCAGCGCGATGCCGGCGGCGGCGCCGGTGCCGCCGACGAATGATGTCGCCAGCGTCCAGAACGGCCCGAACATCGACGCCAGTCCCAGCATCGCCAGCGACAACCAGACGAGCGACGGCACAAGGCCATCGGCGAACGCGGTGGCGATGAACGCGGCGCCACTCACCCACGCGGCGATGGCAATGTGCCAGCGGCGCTCACCGCTGCTGTCAGAATGCCGCGCCGCCAGCACCATCCCGATCGCCCCCGCCAGGTACGGCAACGCGCTCAGCACGCCGATCGCGAACGTCGATCCCGCGAACGCGCCGCGAATGATCTGCGGCAGGAAGAAGCCGAACGCATAGAGCGCCACCGGCACGACGAAGTACATCGCCGCCAGGACCCACAACCAGCGATGCGCGAACACGTCGCGAATGCCGTGCGCGCGTGCCGCTCCACCGCTCTGCTCGGCCTCGATCGCACGCGTCAATGCCGCGCGCTCGTCGGGCGGCAACCATTGCGCGTCCTGCGGCGTCTCCGGCAGACGCCACCACACCACCACGCCCAGCAGCGCCGCCGGAACGCCTTCCAGCAGAAACATCCACTGCCAGCCGTCGAGCCCGCCGAAGCCGTCGAGCGCCAGCAGCGCGCCGGAGATCGGCCCGCCGACGATGCCGGCCGTGACCGTGGCTGTCATGAACGCGGCCACCGTGCGCGCGCGTTCCGCCGCCGGCACCCAGCGCGTCAGGTAGTAGATGATGCCGGGGAAGAAGCCGGCTTCCGCCGCGCCCAGCAGGAACCGCAGCACGTAGAACGACGCCGCATCCCATACGAACATCGTCGAGGCCGAGATGAGGCCCCACGTGATCATGATGCGCGCGATCCAGCGGCGCGCGCCGACGCGGGCGAGGATCACGTTGCTGGGAATCTCGAACGCGGTGTAGCTGAGGAAGAAGATGCCGGCGCCGAAGCCATACACCGACGCCGAGAAGCCGAGCGCCTCGTTCATCTGCAACGCGGCAAAGCCGACGTTGATGCGATCGAGATACGCGAAGATGTAGAGCAGGAAAAGAAACGGCACCAGCCGCGTCCGCACCCGAGAGGCCGCGCGCGCCAGCGCCTGCGGATCGACGGTGCCGGCGCCTTCGTTCATCGACGCCAGTCCGGCGCCAGCAGTCGCGCATCCACGTTGTGCTCGGTGACGCCGAAGTCACGCGCCCAGGCCGCGAATCCTTGCGCATCCGCGCCAGCCGGTTCCGGGAACGCGCCCTGCAGGTCGCCGCGGCTGTCGTAGATCTGCCGCCACAACCGCGGCAGCCCCTGCCCCTGCCCAGCGCGCGCATCGGGCGCCATCAGCCATTCGCGAAAGCTCACGCCCGTCGACGCGGTATCGGCGAACGGATCGTCGAACTGCTGTCGCGCGTCTCCCAGCGCTCTGAACATCTGCTGCGCCGCGACCGGCACTGGCACGCCGTCCTCGAACACGCCGTAGGAATACTGGGTCGCGCGAGCGTCGAGCCAGCCGGAGGCATGCAGCAGATCTGAGTAGCGCCTGGCGAGATCGCCGGCGACGTCGAGGCCGTCGACGCCCGAGACGCGCGCATGACGCGACAGCGGCATCGGCGCCGCCGGATTGAAACCGCTGAAGTGAAAGAACCGCAGCGGCACTTCACCGGCCATCACGCGTCCGTCGACGACGTGCACACCGCGCTCGCCGAGATTCCAGTAGGCGACGTTGCAGCCCGGGTCGCGGACAATGCCGAGGTCGCCGAAGAAGGGCGGGACGAGATCGAGCCAGCGCTGATCGTGATGGAGCCCGGCGGCGGGGTCCATGCGGTTGTGCGTCAGAAGCCGCTCATACCACCAGTCGAGAAACGCCGGGCCGGCGGGCCGGCGGCTGACGCCGATGAAACCGCCGTTGAACGTGCCGGCGCGAATCATCCCCAACTCGCGCGCCGCCGCATCGTCTCAGGTGAGCGGCTCGAGCAGATGCGGTGTCAGCGCCACGGCATGCGCGCACGTCTTTTCGATGAGCGGCGTGAGCGCATCGGTGACGAGGATGTCGGAGTCGATGAACAGCGCCGCGTCGTAGCCGCGTTCGAGCAGCAGCCGCAGCACGAGCGGCTTGGCCAGCACGGTGAGTTCGTGCGGCGAGCAGATGAATGCCTGGTGCAGGAAGTGCGGGATGTCGAAGACGCGCATCGACAGTCGCTCGGCATCGCCGACGTCAACGGCTGCTGCTACCTCGTCGCGCTCGGCCACCACGGCCACGATCGGCACGTCGGGGTGATAGCGCCGCAGCGCCTCGACCAGCACGCGCGCATGGGCGGCGAAGTTCGCGGTGATGGCCGTGCAGAACGCCACGCGCGGCGTCATCGCGTCCCCCTGCCTTCCGTTCCGCCGACCTTCCGCCCGACGTGTTCGTTCTCCTCCGCTCTGCCGTTCTGATCGCCTCCCGCCTGCCGCCTTCCGAACTGACTGCTTGCCTCCCGATCCGACAGCGCGTCTTGCACCCACTGCGCATCGATGCGATGCTCGGCCACGCCGAACTGCCGCGCCCAATTCATGAACGCGACGGCGCCGGCGCCAGTGAGATCCGGAAACGCCTGCTGCAGGTCCGGGCGCTCGGCATGCACCGCGGCCCACAACCGCGACACTTCCGTGCCGGGCGCGTGATCGCGCAGCCAGTGCCAGTAGCTGTCTTCGCCCGCGGTCGCGAAAGGGTTGCCGAAGCGCCGCGCCGCCTCACCCATCTCGAGGTAGAGCCGCCGCGCCACGGTGGGAATCGGCACGCCGCTATCGAACGTCGCATAGGCGTACGGCCACGTGCGGACCTCGGCGTGGCCTTCGTTGAAGAGCGCCTCGCGCACCGAGGCGATCAACCGCTGCACCTCGCCGAGCGAGTCCCACGACAGGCGATCGTGATAGCGCGTGATGCGATCCGGCGCGTCGGGATCGAAGCCGCTGAAGCGAAACACGCGCAGTGGTGCACCATCAACGAGGGCCTCGCCGTTCGCATCGCGGGTGATCGTCCGCTCCGGCAGACTCCAGTGCCCGATGTTGAACGACGGATCGCCGAGCACCTGCACGCCGTCGAAGAACGCCGGCGCCAGATCCAGCCAGCGCTGCTCGAAGTGCATGCCGTTCGGCACGTCGTGACGACAGTGCGTCAGCAGGCGCTGGTGCCACCAGTCGAGCAGGCGTCGCGCCACGGGGTGATTCGACACGCCAAGCACGCCGACGTTGTAGACGCCGGACTGCAGAATCACCTGTTCCCGATCACCGGCGTCAGGACCGCGCAGTGGAAAGGGTAGATGCGGCGTCATCACCACCGGCGCGGTGGCCAGCGCGTCGAACAGCGGCGCGATGCTCGCCAGCACCAGCGTCTCCTGCTTGAAGTAGACGACGCGCTCCATGCCGCGCGCGAGCAGATGCCGCA
>JADZCY010000287.1 GCA_020851325.1 Acidobacteriota bacterium
ACGAACGCAAAGACTTCGTCCCACGTGTCGGCGCGTGGGCCGGGGAGGTGCCGGTTCGTCGGGCTGGTGAAGACGAGCGTCGGGTGGCCGTCGCGGCGCAGCTGTTCGATGTTGCGCGGCGAGTCCTCGATGTAGAGATCCGCGCCGACGGCGCCCTTGTCGGCGAGGAAGCACAGGTCCCAGTACGGAATATCGTGGCCGTCGAGCCAGTCCACCGTCTGCTGCACGGCGACGCGGTGGAAGTTCTTGATCAGCAGGCGGTGCGTGATGATGCGCACGCGCACGCCCATGTCCGAGAGGCGCCGCAGCACCTGCGGCGCGCCCGGCATCGGCTTCAGCACGCGAAAGAGATCCCGCTGCGTCACCGCGAACTGGTGCAGTTTGGGATACCCGCCCGGCGCCTGCGCCACGCCCCACTCGGGCAGGTCCCAGCTCACCTCGGTGCCGAGCGAATCCTCGGCGACGCCCAGCCACTCGGCGGCAATCGGCCGCAGGCCGGCATAGAAATCGGCGCACGTGCCATCGAGGTCGACGCCAAGGACGAAAGGCTGCTGGGTCATGAACACACAGGGTACACGCCTGACAGCCTGGCGACGGGCGCGGCGACCACGTGGCCCGGCTGATCTGCGTCGGACTCGGTGAGGCGCGGCGCCGGGCGGCCGAAGTAGAAGCCCTGCGCGCATTCGCAGCCAAGGTCGCGCAGGATGCGCGCCTGCTGCTCGGTCTCGACTCGTTCAGCCACGACAATCATGCCGAGCGCACGCCCGAGCGCGATGAGCGCCTGCAGGATGGTGGCGTTCGAGCCGTCGCTGGTCATCTGCTCGATGAACACACCGTCGATCTTCAGGATGTCGACGGGAAACTTCGACAGCCAGCGCAGCGACGAGTAGCCGGTTCCGAAGTCGTCGATGGCGATCTTGACGCCGCTCTGCCGCAGCGCGCGCAGCGACATGCCGACCTGCTCGTCGTGGTTGTCGTACACCGCCTCGGTGACCTCGACGACAAGCCGCTGCGGTGGAAGCTGCGTGCGCGCGAGCACGGTGGCCACCAGCTCCGCGTAGGACGGGTTGCGCAGTTCGACCACCGACACGTTGACCGAAAAGCGGATCGGATCCGTTGCCGCCGCAGCAGCCAGGCACGCCTGCTCGAGCGTCCACGCGCCGAGTGCGTGGATGGTGCCGGTCCGTTCGGCGACGGCAACGAAGGTCTGCGGCCCGAGCAGGCCCTTCTCCGGATGATTCCACCGCACCAGCGCTTCCTGCGACACCACCCGACCGTCCGCCAGCCGCACGATCGGCTGGTAGTGCATCACGAGCTGACCGTTGCGGATGGCGTCCTCGAGCGCGCGCGTCGCATGGCTCGGGTCGCCATACACCGTCGTCTGATTGCGGCCGTTCGACTTGGCGTGATACAGCGCGACGTCGGCTCGGCTCATCAGGAGCGACGCGGTGTCGCCATGGTCCCAGGAGGCGACACCCGCCGATGCCGTGGTGCCGCCGGGCAGAGCGGCGCGCAGTTCATCGGCGAGTCGTGCCGCCTGCGCCAGCGAATAGCCCGGCAGCAGGAACGCGAACTCGTCGCCACCGTAGCGGCACAGCAGCCGCGGATTGGGCGCGATGCGCTGCCACTGCCGGGCGCAGTCGACGAGCAACTGATCGCCGGCGGCGTGGCCGAGGGCGTCGTTGATCCGCTTGTAGTGATCGAGGTCGAGGACGATGACCGACAGCGCGCCGCGGTCGCGCGCCGCCACCTCGATGGCGCGGTCGAGTTCCTTGTCGAGGACGCGCCGGTTCGACAGCGCCGTCAGCGGATCCTCGTCCGCCAGATCGGCGATGCGCACGAGATGCGCCAGCACGACACCGACACAGAGGAACGTGCCGATGAACGTGGCGATGGCCGCTGGTGTCTGGCCGAGGAACGCCAACGCGCCGATCGCCGATCCGCACACGAGCAGCGTGTGCGCCGCCATACCGCCCCACGACGAAAAGAACGCCGCGGCGACCATGACGAGGATGTAGGTGATGGCTTCGATTTCGGCCGTGTCGGCGCCATGGCCGAGCATGGTCTTGGCAGTGATGAGACCGGTCCCCACCGCCAGCAGTGCGTGATACATCCATCGCGGCACGTGCCGCCCGGCGGCCAGCAGCGCGACGCCGGTGACGACGGCAACGATCGAGATCGCCTGAATGGCGCGCAGGCGAATCAGCGGGATGTCGAGATCGAAACTGTGGGCCAGGCAGATCAGCCCGGCGACGAAATAGAAGGTGCCGGTCGTCAGTCCGAGGGCACGCGTCGTCGCCACCGACGGGACGTACCACAGGCTCCGGCGATCGTCATGGCGCGATCGGCCGAGCGAACGCCAGTTCGGCAGCGACACTTTTCCTAATCGGTCAGACAGGCCGCGCACTCCAGTGCCGCTCGCAGTGTGCCGCATCCGTTGCTTCCTGCGGCTGCCGATCTGCGCGTGAGCGTCGTCGGTTCGACACATCCGTGCCGGGGCGTGTCTAACTGTGCAAACGGTGCTGCAGGAAAGGATTGGCAAGAGGCGCCGCCGGACCTGGGCCTTGGCGACGCCTCGAGCCAGAGAAACGGCACTGGCTAGCGCGGGAAGCGACCCAATGCAACGAGCAGATCGAGCCGCGCCTGGCGGACGCGGTCTTCGGCCTGCGCCACGGCGGTGTCGAGATCACGCGCCGAGCGCTGCGCGTCGATCACCTCGATGTTGGTGCTGGCGCCGGCATCGAACGCGAGGATCGTGATCTTCAGTACTTCGTTCGCCGACTGCGCGGCGGCACGAGCGCTGGTGAGCGAACGCTCCTGGAAGTCCACGGCGGCGCGCGCGGTGCGCACCTCGGACCGCGCCTGCACCGCCAGTTGCTCGAGCGCGAGTTCGCTCTGTCGCAGATTGGCTTCGCGCTCGCGGCGACGGCCGCGACGCAGGCCGCCGTCGAACACCGGCTGATTGAGTTGCACGGTGAGTCGCCAGGTGCCAGACGGCTGGAACAGTCCGGCAGGGGCGATATACTGCGGGTCGAACGACACGTTGGCCGTCGGCCACCAGTCGCGCGAGCTCTCACGGACGATCCGCGCCGACAGGTCGCGCTGCGCGCCGAAGAGGCGGTAATCCGTGCGATCGCCAAGCCACGATTCCGGCGCGCCGATCACCGGCAGTTCGAAGGCCGGCTCGTCGGCGGCGTCGCGTGGACCATCGGCGTTCAGCAGCACGCCGAGCGCTTCCTGCGCGCGCTCGACGTTGAGGCGCGCCAGTTCGAGCGCCGCCTGCTCGCTCGACACGATCTGCGAGGCGCGCAGCGCGTTCAATCGGCTGCCGATGCCGCCTTCGAGACGCTTCTGGTTGTAGTCCAATTGCGCGCGCGAGGTTTCCAGCGCGCGCTGCTGCACGTCCACCAGGCGCTTCTGTGCGATCACGGCCAGGTACGCCGTGGCCGCCGAGACGCCAATCTGCCGTCGCGTGTCGGCGGTGTTGAGCCGTTCGACGGCGACGCGGTCCATCTGCTGCGCCCGCGCCGCCCACTGGCTGGCGGCCAGCACGGGAATGGTGACGTTCGGCGCCACCGTCCACTGGTTCTGCGGCTGCACCACGAGGCCATCGAATCCACGCGCGTCGTCCAGCGTGGTGTTGATCACCGACGCGTTGACGAGCGGCAGCGTCGCCGCCCGGATCTGCTGGAGCAGCGCCTCGGCGCGGAGGACGTTGGTCGCAACGATCTGCACCGACAGGTTTTCGTCCGAAGCCAGCTTCACGGCCTCGTCGAAGCTCACGGCCGGTGGCGGCGATTGCTGATCCGGCGGCTGTGGAGCCGCGGCGGGTGCCGGCTGCGCCGGCGGCGTGGCCACCTGCGCCCACGCCGGACCACCGGCAAGCAGCGCGCACAGCAGCACCGCGCCGGCCGCCATCACCGGACCATGTCCCGTGCCGCCAGGCTCACTCGTCGACGGCTCGTCGTCATCGCCGCCGCGCACCTTGCCCGGCACGAGCGTGCGGATGATCACGTAGAGCACCGGGATGAAGATGACCGACAGCACCGTGGACGCGAGCATGCCGCCCGCCACCGCCGTGCCGACGGAGTTGCGCGCCGCGGCGCCGGCACCGGTGGCCAGCGCCAGCGGCAGCACGCCGAGGATGAACGCGAACGACGTCATCAGAATCGGCCGCAGGCGGAGGCGCGAGGCTTCAACCGCGGCGTCGATGATCGACATGCCGCGCTCGCGCAACTGTTCGGCGAACTCGACAATCAGGATGGAGTTCTTCGCCGCCAGACCGATCAGCAGCACCAGACCCACCTGGCAGAACACGTCGTTGGCCAGACCGCGGACGAGTTGCGCCGAGAGCGCACCGAGCACGGCGAGCGGCACGCCCAGCAGGATGATGAACGGCAGCACCCAGCTTTCGTACTGCGCCGCCAGCACCAGGTAGACGAGCACCATCGACAGCGCGAAGATCAACCCGGCCTGCGAACCGGCCTTGATCTCCTCGAGCGACTGACCCGCCCAGGCGAAGTCGAAACCGGGCGGCAGGTTGGCGCGCGCCAGTTCCTCCATCGCCAGCAGCGCCTGACCGGAGCTTTGCCCCGGCGCCGGATTGCCGGTGATCTCCGCCGAGCGGAACAGGTTGAAGTGGCTGATGATCTGCGGCGATGTCGTCTCGTGCATGCGCACGACGGTGTCGAGCGGCACCATCTGCCCGTCCGCCGCACGCGCGTACAACTGTTTCAGGTCCGCCGGTGACGCGCGGTAGTCCTGATCGGCCTGCGCGTAGACGCGGTACGCGCGGTTGTTGAAGTCGAAGTCGTTGACGTACGCCGAGCCGAGGAACACCTGCAGCGCATCGGTGACTTCGCCCAGCGGCAGGCCGAGCGACCGCGCCTTGTCGCGATCGATCTCGACGATGAGC
>JADZCY010000288.1 GCA_020851325.1 Acidobacteriota bacterium
GACGGCGCGGACGGAACGTTGGTTCGAGCACGGCCCATTGGGCATCGGTGAGGTCCATGCCGTCGAGTACGACGGCGATCTTACCGATGTTTCACGGTGTGATCTGTATTTATGAGATAGCTTCTAGGACTTAGGACCTAGGACCTATTCGTTACCCACTCACGTCCACGCGGATGACGTTCGATTCGGCGCTGTTCATGCCGTCGCGTTGCGCGACCACGGACACGTAGTAGGCGCCGGGCGGCACGTTCGGCACCGTCAACGACAAGCCGAAGACCGGCAACGTTGCGACAACGGCGCCACCAGGGGCGCCGCGGGCGAGGACGACGTACGACGAGGCGGGAGCGCCGGCGGTCCACGCGAGATGAACCGTGGATCCGGCGACCGCTGCCGGGTCGAGCAGTGGTGGCGGCGGCGGATCCGGACCACGCAGCGCAAACGACACTTCGTTCGAGCGCACCGCGCCGTATGCGCCGACGGCGGCGACGCGGACGAAGAACGGCACGCCCAGCGGCACCGCCGCCATCAGCCGGCTCGCCTGCCCCATCGGCATCAACGCGAGATCGCTGGCGCCCGGCATCGACCCGGCGGAGATGACGTAGCGTTCGGGCGGCACGCCTGGTCCCGGCAACCACGAGAACACCACCGGGTTGGCCGTCACGCGCTCGGCAATCAGTTGCGGCACGCCCGGCATGGCCACCATCACCGGCACGGTCGCCGATGGCTCGCCCGCACCGGCGGCGTTGGCGGCGCGTACGCGGACGAAGTAGATGCCCGGCGGCGCACCCGGCACCGTCAACTCGGTGGACGGCGCCGGCACGTGCATGACGATCGACGTGCTGAAGGACGGATCCGGCGAGGCGTCGATCTGATACATCTCCGGCAGGCTGCCGCGCGACGGCGCATGCCAGCTCAGATGCACGTCGCGTCCCGACACCACCGGCACCAGCGGTCCCGGCGCGCCGGGACGCCCCAAGCCTGCATCCGCCTCGCCCACCTCGATGATCGTCAGGCGATCGCTCACCTCGAAGGGCACCGCGGAGATCACGACGCCCTGCGAGGTGGACGCCACCGTGCCGTCCGGCTGCCAGCGATGCGCGCGCAACACGCGCATCGGTCGCGGCAGCAGCAGCGTCACCGGCTGCGATGCCACGGGCGCCCCGCGACGCAGCTTCATGTCGAAGCTGGGTTCCTCTGCCCACACCGCGATCAGGTACGTGCCGTCGCGCTTCTGAAACGCATGGTGCCGCACCGGGTTGGCGCCGGACGAAATGCTATAGGCGAGGGGCTGCGGCTCGAATGCGGGACCGGGGTCGGCGAGCAGCGTCAGCAGTCCCTTCACCGCGTGGAACGCCGGCTTCGGCGCGCCGTCGGCGTGCAGGAGACCGTAGTTGCCCGAGCTGGGAAAATCACACAACTCGTAGATAAACGTGCGCGTGATGCCGGCGCGGAACTGCTCGATCAACAGCCGCGGCATGTAGCGGCCACTCACGTCGATCGGAATGCTGTCGGCGAGGCCGGGCCCGTCCTGATAGCCGATCTCCGTGGTAACGATTGGCTTGCCGCCCGCCCACGGCCGAATCTGACGCAGGTTCCACTCGATGCTGCCATACCCATCGTCGCCCCAGCCCGGCGTGCCGGGATGGCGTCCGGCGAGGTAGTTGTGGAGATTCGCCGCGTCGAACGCGCTGCTGATGTTGCCGACGAGCGGGTACGACGCGACGTGCATCAGCGACGGGCCGAGGACGGGAAAGTGCGAGACGGCCGGCATGCGATTCAGATCGCCGAGCCGCGCCAGCATCTGACGCAAGCGGGGCAACCAGTCGGCGTCCTTGCCGGCGTCCGGTTCGTTCGGCGCTTCGTAAGCCTCGAACGAGTGCGGCACGCGCGAGGGATACGCGGCCAGCAGCGCCAGGCTTTGATCGAACGCGGTGATGAACGTGCCCTTGATGCCGACGGCGCCGAGCTCGTTGTGGCGATCGTAGTAACCCTGCCACTCGGTATCGATGAGCCCATCGCGCACGTGTCGCACGCCCAACTCGAGCAGGCGTGCCTTTACCAGGCTGAACTGCTCCTTGTACGGCGTGTGGTCGTAGTGCAGGTGCACGTTGATGCCGACGCTGTCCACGAACGCATCAGCGGACGCGACCTCCTGCGCACGCGCCGGAAGGCCACAGCAGGCAAACAGCGCGGCGACGGCGACGGCGTGGACGGTTCTCACCCAATGGCGGCGCGGCCCGCGACCACGCTCGGCCGTCGGCCTCCCGCCTGCCGCTTGCCCTGAGCGCAGTCGTCCCTCAGCGCTGTTCGGGACGCCCCTGAGCCCGTCGAAAGGTCGAAGGGCTTGCCGCCTCCCGTCAGTACACAAGCGATGGCACACGCGTGGTCTCTCCGTTGACATCGGCTGCGCCGTTCATCACCGGCACCAGGCTGTGGTCCAGCGACCGCACGTCGTAGCGCGACAGCAGCGTCTCGCGCGCGTGACGCGCCAGTGCCGCCGCAAAGCGCGGATCGTCCAGCAGCCGGCAGATGGCGTCGACGAAGTCCGCCGGCGTCACCGCAATCACCAGGTCGTGGTTGTGACGGCAGGCAATCCCCTCGCACCCTTTCGGTGTCGTCACGACGGGACGATCCACGGCCCACGCCTCGAGGATCTTCAGCCGCGTGCCGCTGCCGTGCAGCAACGGCACGATCACCACGGCGCTCTTCACCACTTCGGCGGCGGCGTCGGGTACCGCGCCGGTCACCTCCACGGCGGGATCGGCACTGGCCATCTCGACGATGGACGGATGCGGGTTGCGGCCGACGAGGCGCAGCCGGATGCCCGGCCGCCGCACCTTCAACAGCGGAAACACCTGCGCATGAAAGTGCCGCGCCGCGGCGACGTTGGGGAAGTACGCCATGTCACCGGAGAAGACGATCGACTCGCCTTCGGTCGGCCGCGATCCGTATCCCTCGTAACTGGCCGCGTCGATGCAACTCGGCACGACGACGGTGCGATCGGCGACGTCCGGGCACAGAGCGGCGAAGCTGTTGGCCTCGTCCTGCGACGTCGACAGCAGCAGGTCCGTGTCGCGGCACACGCGCGTTTCGGCCCGCTGCGTATGCAGCGCGCTCCAGGCGAACAGCGCGCGGCGCGCCAGCCCCTGCTGTGCGTTGGCCATCTGCCGGCACAGGCTGGTCTCGTGATTGTGCGCGATGGTGACGAACCGCGCCGACGGTTGCAGACGCCGCAGCCGCGGGATGAAGTAGCCGAGCATCGTGTTGTCGATGAACACCGAGTCGTACGACTCGCGGGCGCACAGTGCGCGAACCGAATCCATCATGTCGATGTCGGCGTGGCCCATGTAGCCGAGCGTGCGCCGGCGATACAGGCTGCGGAGCGCCGCGCTGCGTGGCGTCACCGTGCGCGGCACCTGCACGATGTTGAGGCGCGAGCGGGCCTCGTCCAGCGCCGCGTTCTCGGGCCGTTCGTAGGTCACCATGTCGATCGAGAAGTGACGCGTCAGCACGTCGAGGATGCCGCGCAAGCGCAGTCGGCCGCCGCTGTCGGCGGGAAACGGGTTCTCGGTACTGATCAGAAGCGCTCGGTTCACGGGATGATTCACGGCTCGGGCCTTGCCCGGCAACTGTCTGGCAGCGTCCTTCGGCAGCATGCTCACCTCCCGGCGACTTCTTCATAGACATCGGCGACGCGGCTGGCCATCAGGTCGGCCGAGAACCGTTCGGTGGCAAACGATCGACACCGCCGCGGATCGGGCACGTCGAGACGACCGGCCAGCGCGTCGTTGATGCCGCGCGCGATCTCGGCGACATCGGTTGACCGCAGCACCAGGTCGGGCGCCAGCGGCGACACGATCTCCGGCAGGCCGCCAATCGGCGTGACGATCGACGGCGTGCCGGCGCCGAGCGCTTCCACCACCGTGAGGCCGAAGCCTTCGAGCGCCAGCGTCGGCATCACGTTGAAGTCGGCGGCGCGATACACCAGCGGCAGCCGCTCGTCCGGCACGTAGCCGAGGAAGACAACGCTGCTGTCGAGACCGAGCTGCCGCACACGCTGCTCGAGCGACGGCCGCAGCGGTCCAGTGCCGCCGACGTAGAGCCGCACGTCGGGATGGCGGGCCACCACTGCCGGCATCGCCTCGATCAGGCGGTCGACGCCGGTGCGCCGCACCAGCCGCCGCACCGACACCAGCGCGCGTCGCGCCAGCGGCCAGTCGAGCAGCTCACGCGCTTCGTCACGTGTGACGTGCATCCCGAAGCGATCGAGATCGGCACTGCCGGGCACGACGCGGATCTGCGCCGCGGGCACGCCGTAGTCGCGCGCGGCCAGCGCCGCGAATGCCTCCGACAAGACGATGAAGCGGTCGGCGGAGCGATAGACGCTGCGCTCGATGCCCCACTTCGCGAGCGCCGACAACCGGCCGGCGCCTTCCTGCCGCGATTCCGCCGCCCAGGGACCGTGGAAGTGCACCACGTGCGGCACGCGCCGCAGCCAGCCGATCGCCGCGGACGCATACAGCGCGAAGTGCGACGCGACGAGATCGAACTGCCCGGACGCAACGCGCGCAGCAATGGCGCGCCGTGCGCCAAGCCAGCGCGCGCGTGTGCCATCGGTGATGGCGCCGAAACTCGACAGCGTGGCCTCGAGTGGGCTCTCCACTGCTGCCACGCCGGCAAACAGCGCCTCGAGCCCAACGCCCTGCCGCGGCAGATGGTGCGCGAGGTCCGCAAACACACGGTCGCCGCCGCCGCCGTGTTCGGACGGCCAGACACAGCCAATCTGAAGCGCTCGCACTATCTCACCCCCCAGTTCACTTGTGTGGATGCGGGCACGCGTTGAATCACCCATGTGCGCCATGGCCGCCGCACCTGCGCCGGCGCCGCAACCGCACGCCGCCGTGTTTCGCGATCCGCGATCGCCAGTCCGGCGACCATCCACAGGCACACGCCGATCGGTCCCGCGGTGACGACGCTCAACCACGAGGTGGCGAGCAGGCCGAGCCCTGCCGAGGCAAGCGCGGCGCCCTGAATGCTGGCCGCACGCCGGTAATAGATCCACAGCAGGCGCAGCATCCCCGCCACCGCCACGAAATAGAGCACCGTGCCGACAAGGCCGAACTGCACGAGCGTGCTGGCGATCACGCTGTCGCGCATCGAGATGTATTGCTCCATGTGCGCGTCGGTCTGGCCGATGCCGGCACCGAGCGGGCGCTCGGCGACAAACTCCAGCGCGATGCGGTGCCCGGTCCAGCGCGCCACCGCGCTCTCGTCGTCATCGAGCCGTTCCATGGTGGCGACGCGGGTCGCCACCAGTTCGCGCATCTGCGGCGTGAACATCAGCGGTCCCGCCAGCACCACGGCGATGAGCGCGAGCGTGGCCATGCGGACGCGCTGCGCGGCGGACAGCGAGGCGAACACGAACAGCGCCGCCACGATGAGGCCCAGCCATGCCGAGCGGACCTGCGACAGCAGCAGCGTGATGCCGGCGACGCCGGCGCCAAAGACGCCGGTGAGCCGCGGCCGCGCCAGCCACAGCACCAGCGCAATCACCAGGAACGCACTCACAATTCCCGGCGAATGCATCGTCGAAAAGACACGGACCGCGAACGGCTCGGGACTGCCGATGGTGGTCATGCCCGAGCGCTGCATCCAGTTGATGTCCCAGAGCGGCGGTCGGGTGAATTGATAGAGGCCGTAGAGGCCGGCCACGGTCGCCGCGTTGACGAACGTGGTGGCCACCGCGGCCTCGATGCGGTGCACGTCGTCCACGCGCGTGGCGATGTACCAGCCAAAGCACAGCGGCAGGAACCAGTTCATCGTCTCGAGTGCCGCCGTCGATGGACTCCCGAGCATGCCGGTCGGGATGCCAACGGCGACGCCAAGCGCGGCCAGTGCGAAGATGCCGACACCGGCGACTGGTGGAAGTGCACTGCGCCGGTCGCGCAGGAATCCGTGCAGCAGCGGCGGCACCGCGAGGGCGGTGACCAGATACGGCGCCAGCAGCACGACGCTCGGGTCCTGCCAGCCGGCGTGCAGATCCGCCAGGCGGCGAACGAGCGGCGACAGGAACCACAGCCAGATGACGAAGCTCACGTAGCGGGCGGTGCTGCGTCGCTCGAGATAGGCGCCGATCGCCAGCGCGATCATCGGATACGCCAGCCGCAGCGGGCCGGCAAAGCGGCCGTTCGCCAGCACGGCGATGATGACCGCCAGCACGAGCAGTGGCCAGTGCCGCGCGATCACTCGACGACGCGGACGACCGGCACGACTCGTCATGCGGTGGCCCTCCGCAGCATCGTGCCGTACACGCCTTCCAGATCCTGCACGTGCCGCTCGAGCGTCGGCGGCACGGCCCAGAACTTGTCGTATGCGGCGCGGCCCAACCTGGCCACGCCGGCATCGTCCTCGAGAAGCCGGGTGATCTGCCGTGATAGATCATCCGCATCGCCGCCGCGGAACCAGACGCCGTCGACGTCGTCGATCACCCAGTCGCGCGCGCCGCTCGAGTCCGGCACGATGGACGGCACGCCCATCGCCGCCGCTTCGGCGACGACAAGACCTTGTGCTTCGAACCACAGCGATGGCAGCACGAGCATCCGTGCGTGTTCCAACTGCGTCCGCACGTCCTCCGGCGACAGCCAGCCGGTGATGGTGGCGGATGGGCAACGCTCGCGAACGGCATCGGCCAGCGGTCCGTCGCCGACGAACACGCCGCGCGCGCCAGTGCGATGCAGGCACTCCGCAAGCAGCAGCGGTCCCTTCTCGGCGGACAAACGGCCGACGTAGACAACGGCGTCGTTGCGCGCCACGTTCACTGCAGCGTGCCGCGGCATCTCGGTGAAGTTGCGGACGTGATGCAGGCGACTGCGGCGCGGCAGCAGTTCCCGCAGCTTCTCCTTTGTCGTCTCCGAGATGGCGATGAAGTCCGACGCCGGCGCCGGCAGGCCGCCGACGCGCGCCTGCACCATGTGCCGCACCACACGCCACACCTTGTGCGCGTAGCTGTGGGCGTCGCAGTTGGTGCGCATGCACGCCGGCGACATCGGCGTGAGGGCGCAGCACTGGCCGGTGGCGTGGTTGAACAACGTGCCCGTGGGGCACACGGTGAGGAAGTCGTGCAGGGTGGTGACGACGCGGAAGCCGCGCCGGTGCGCCGCGCGCACGACGGACGTGGAGAGCGCCTTGGTCCACGAATGCAGGTGCACGACAGTGGCGGCCGGGTCGAGCGTGGCGAGCAGCGCATCCATACGTTCGGCGGCGGTGTGGTTCCACAGACCGTGCGTCGCCGCACGCACCCGATTCGGATCGGTCCAGACGTCCTGCTGATCGAGACAGATGGTGCGCAGGTGCGGCACGTCCCGTAGATCGTCGGCCACCGGACCGACGGCGGTGAACAGGACGACGTCGTGGCCGTGCGCGGCCAGGCCTCTGGCGCTGTCGAGCGCAATGCGCGCGGCGCCGCCGTTCACGAACGCGAAATCAGCGGTGACGACGATGGTCACGATGCGGCCTCGTGATGGCGAGCGCCGTGCAGGACCGAGACATAGGCTTCTTCCAGACGATCCACCGCCGTCTCGGCCTCGAACTCGTTTTCCACACGCGCGCGGTTGTGCCGGCCCATCGCCTCCTGCAGCGTGCGGGACGACAGGATCTCGAGCAGCGCATCCGCGAGACCGTCAACGTCGCGCGGCGGCACCAGACGTCCGCCGGCATCGCTCACCAGGTGCGGCAGCCCACCGGCGCGCGTGGCCACGACGGGAAGACCACAGGCCATCGCCTCGAGGATGCTGGTCGCGAACGGCTCGCCGTAGGACGGCAGGCAGTAGACGGAGTGCTGGCGCATCAATGCCGGTACGTCGGCGCGATCGACGCGACCCATCAGTCGGATGCGCAGCGCCGGAAGTTCGGCGACACGCGATTCCACCTCGGCGAGATCGCCACCGCCGCCGGCGATCACGAGTTCCGCGTCGGGCATCACCGCGGCCACCCGCTCGAAGGCGTCGAGCAGCGTGAAGATGCCCTTGCGGCGAATCACGTTGGCGAGGAAGAGGATCGAGGGGCGCGCCGGCACGCGGTCGCGTGGTGGGAAGCGCGACAAGTCGATGCCGTGCGGCACCTCGAAGATGCGGGTGCCACCTCGATGCGGCGCGGCAATCCGTTCGATGGCTTCGGGCGAGGCGATGAGCAGTCCCGCCGCCTGCGCCTGCTGGATGCGCGCCAGGGTGTCGAGCATCCACTGCTTCGCGCGCGTCAGCAGCGGCACGTGCGACACCACGCCGTCGGCGCCACTCTGCCAGCGCGGCACGAACGTCCCGAGTACCAGCGGCGGACGAGTGCCGACAAGCGACAGGCTGAGGCCGGTGAACACCGGGTTCATCTGGTGGACGAGATCGAACGAGATGCCGCGGCTCAGGCGGCGGAACAGCAGCCGCATGCGGAGCATGAAGATGAGGCGATCGAGGATCGACGTGTCGCTCTCGGGCATCAGCATGTAGACGTGCAGCCCCGGCGGCAGCGGCGATCGGATGTCGACGCGCTGCGCGGCGACGTGCAC
>JADZCY010000289.1 GCA_020851325.1 Acidobacteriota bacterium
AGGCCTTCGAACTCGAAGCGCAGCACGTCACCGGCGTTGACGATCTTCTTCTGCCGCATCAGGTCCATGTCGGGCACGACCACGGCGTAGAGCCGCTCGCCCGCCGGCTTGTCCGTCCCGCTCGCCATCGTCGTCACGGCCAGTTCCTTGACGAACGGCGACTGGCGATAGTGCGCCTCGATCTCTTCGGGATACAGGTTCTTGCCGTTGGCGAGGATGATCACTTCCTTCTTGCGGCCGGTGATCGTCAGGCGGCCCGCGTCGTCGAAACGGCCAAGGTCGCCGGTCAGAAACCAGCCGTCGCGCATCACCGCGGCCGTGGCGTCGGGACGCCCGTAGTAGCCCTGCATCACCAGCGGACCGCGGATGGCGATCTCGCCATCGAGTTCGCCTTCGGGCGGCAGCACCGTCACCTCGGTGCCCGGGAACGCACGACCCACCGTGTCGAGATGCGCCTCGTGCGGCGTATTGATCGTCGCCGCGCCGCTCGTTTCGGTAAGGCCATACGCCTGGAGAATCGTGAAGCCGAGCGCATACAGATCGCGGCCGATCGCCGGCTCGAACTTCGATCCGCCGGTGACGAAGAACCGCATCTGCCGGCCCATCAGGTCGTGCACCTTGCCGAACAGCGTCGGCCCGAGGTTGACGCCGATGCGGCGCAGACGGAAGTTGAGCGCCAGCAGCGCGCGGAAGATCAGCCGCGCCGCCGCACCGCGCGTTTCCACCTCGCGCAGGATGCGCTCGTGGATCAGATAGAAGAACTGCGGCACGCACGCGAAGATGCTGATGCGTCGTTCCGACAGCGCGCGCACCAGTTCCTGCGAACTGAGTGTCTCGAGATACACCACACGTGCGCCGACCGCGAACGGCAGCAGCAGGTTGGCCAGTTGCGCCAGCGAGTGAAACAGCGGCAGCACGCCCAGCACGCTGTCGTCGGCGCTGACGTTGACGACGGCAAAGGCGCCGTCGCGTTCGGCAATCAGATTGGCGTGCGACAGCATCACGCCCTTCGGATCGGACGTCGTCCCCGAGGTGTAGAGGATGACGGCCGTCGCAGACGCGGGGATGGTTTCAGCGGTAGCCGACAGCGCGGATGCGGTTACCGTCGAGGGGACTGAAGTCCCGTCGCTCCACTGCGGCGCGTCGCTCCACTTCGCGTGAATATCGAGCAGCGCCACGCCGGGCACTTCGGCTAGCGCCGCTTCGGCGACCTCGCGCAGGCGTTCGCTGGCAAAGAGCACGCGTACGCCGGCATCACGAAGGATGGTCGCCACCTGCGCCGGGGAGTAGTTGGTGTCGAACGGAACGACGATGGCGCCGGCGGTGAGGATGCCGAGATAAGCGGCGCACCAGTGCGCGTCGTTGTGGGCAAGGATCGCGCAGCGATCACCGGCGGCAACGCCAAGCTCGATGAGCCGGCGGGCCCGATCCAGTCGCAGCCCCGACAGCTCATCGTAGGTGAAGCGATCGAGGCCGTCCTTGCGCTGCACCTCCACCGCGACACGGCTGCCGAACTGCCGGACGGTCTGCTCGAAAACAGTAACGAGATTGGGCACGAAGTCCGATCAGAACCGCTTGGTGTAGACCGCCTTCGCCGCGGCGCGGCGGTCGAGCGTGCGGAACGCGCTCCGGCGTGGATCGAGCGGGTCGAACGCGTCGATCCAGTTGTGCGTGTAGACGAAGAAGATGTCGTTGCCCGGCGTGACGATCCAGCGGAAACGCGACTGCCAGCCAATCACCTTGCTCACCGAGTCGTACTGGATGTTGTTGGCCAGATACATGAACGGGCTGAACTGCGTGTCGAGCACCGATCGCACCAGGCTGGTCTTGAACGACCCCTCGGCCAGGTTGACGACGTTGTGTTCGTAGGTGGTGTTGAGCCGCACGCCCGGTCGCGGGCGCAGGTCCACACCCAGCGCGTACTCCGTGCGGTCGCCGGAGAAGAACGTGCCCCACTCGACACGCGGATGCAGCGCGACGATGCGCTGGTTGGCGGTGTTGAGGGCAATGCCGTAGCGGACGAAGTTGTAGTCGCTGCCGGCGGGCAGGACGACACCGCTGGCGATCTCGAACGCGTCGTCCAGTCGTTCGTACGTGGGTGAAACGAACACCTCGGCGTTGTCGCCGCTGTGCAACTCGATGCGGAAGGGCAGCACGCCCAGATCGACGGACTGCTTGCGATTCTGAAGATCGGTGTGAATCTCCGGATCGACGCCGAAGCGGAAGCGGCGAATGTAACGATGGCGCGTCTTCGGCCGCGGGCTCCAGATCAGTTCGGGGTTGTAACGGCGATAAGCGCGGCGCGGCGTGAAGCCGACCGCCGGATCGAAGCGCTCGCCAATCTCCTGGAAGTCCGCCGTCGCTTCCCAGATGTCGTTCAGATACTCGGCACGGCCGCCATACGCCGTCCGGCCGCCGCCATCGTCGTCCGGCTCGGCCTGGTCTTCGAACACCGGGCGGTTGTGCGTCGTCCAGTAGCCCTGCACGCTGAGGTTCTTGTTGCCGAGAAACGTCGCCGTCGCCAGCCGGAAGTCGAGACCGGCGGTCTGCTGAAAAGGCGTCAGGCCGTCGTTGCGAGTATCACGACCGGTGTAGATGGCGCCGACGTACGACTGCCGCAGGATGCGGCGACGCCACCGCCCGACGACGAAGTCTTCACCCGCCGCGGTTGGTTCTTCGTCGGTCCTGACGAGAATGGCGCCAAGGTCGTTGCGACCAGCCTGACCCGTGAGCTTGGCGCCGCCGACGATGGGACGCGGTTGGCCATCGACGAGCCCGACACGACGCGAGAAGAACGCCTGAATCGGAAAGTCGAAGAACGTCGCACCGTCGAGGAAGAACGTGCGCCGCTCGGGCAGGAACAACGGAAAACGCGTCAGGTTGACCAACCGCTGGTCGACTTCCGTTTCGGCGAAGTCGGTGTTGATGGTGGCCACGGCACGCAGGCTTGGCGTGATGTTGTAGGCCATGTCGAGGCCGATGTCGCCAACGGTGTCGTGCGGCGCCGCCGGCGTGCGACCCGGCGCCGAGAACGTGTAGCCCGAGATGTAGGGACGCACCTCGAAGCCGCGGCCGGCGCTCACGTCGTTGATGCCGACGAGCAGTCCGGCGTTGGCCATGCGGCGCAGCCCCTGATTCCGCTCATGTCCGGTCCACAGCAGCTCTTCCTGCTTGCGGCGGACCGTGCGCTGGAAGTTGATGCCCCAGGCCGGCGCGTTGGGATCGAAGGCGATCGATCGGAACGGGATGTCGATCTCGATGACCCAGCCGATTTCGCTCTGGCGGACGCGGGCGTTCCAGATGCCGTCCCATTCACGCGCGTTGGTGCCGCCGGGCCCCATCAGCGCGTCGGCCATCAGGCCGAGCGGGTTCATCTCGAAGAAGTAGCCGGTCTGTTCATTGAGGAACGTGTCCATCGTCCACATGAACCGATCGTCGGCGCTGAGGAACTCGTCGCGCTTGCTGGTGTTGCCCTGCAGCTTGTCGGGCTCGGAGTCGAAGTTGATGACGCCGATGTAGAGGTGATCGCGATTGAACACGACACGCACTTCGGTACGTTCGGTGGGGTCGGCACCCAGCACGGGATCCTGCTGAATGAACTCGCCACCGTGCCTGGCGCGCTGCCACACCGCCTCGTCGAGCACGCCATCGAGCGTGATGCGCTCCTCCTCCTGCATGCGTTCGGCGTGCAGCAGGCGGCGGCCGGAGGTCAGGGGATCGATCGACTGGGCGCTGGCGGACACGGTGCCGAACACGAACAGCATGCCGGCAAAAAACAACGGGGGACGCATCAACCGGTAAGGATACGACGAATTCACGACACGTGCCGGGAGACGGGAGACGGGAGACGGGAGGCGGGAGACGGGAGGCGGGAGACGGGAGGCGGACGAACTATTCGTAGCGCAAGGCTTCGATCGGATCGAGGCGTGAGGCGCGCAGGGCGGGGACGAGGGCGCTGACGAGGCCCACCACCATCAGGATGCCGCTGCACACGGCGAGCAGTTCGAGCGACAGCGCCAGATGGATGTCCGCCGAACGCGTCGCGTCGTCCAGGAGTTCGGAGAGGAATGGCTGTGGACTGAACACCCACACGAGACCCCAGGAGATCAGTACGCCGGCAGCGCCGCCGGCGAACGCCGTGACAAGACCTTCGAGCAGGAACTGAAGCAGGATGGCGCTTCGCCGCGCGCCCAGCGCCTTGCGGACGCCGATCTCGCGTGTGCGTTCCGTCACCGACACGAACATGATGTTCATCACGCCAATGCCGCCGATGGCCAGCGTCAGCACGCCGATGAAGCCGAGCACCAGCTTCAGCCCAAGGACGATGCCGTCGGTGATGGCCGCGGTCTGGCTGGATCCGAACAGGCGCAGCGCGCGATCGTCGGCGGGATTGA
This sequence comes from Acidobacteriota bacterium, assembly GCA_020851325.1. GTDB lineage: Bacteria > Acidobacteriota > Vicinamibacteria > Vicinamibacterales > UBA2999 > VFZN01. The sequence goes on from JADZCY010000289.1 coordinate 4,395, forward strand.
AGCCGAGCCGCTTGCCGAGCATCTCCTTCACACCGGCAGTGGCTTCGTCTTCCTTCGATGGATCGACCGCCTGATACACCATCACCGTCGTGAACTCGGTGTTCCAGAGCTGCCCGGCGGTCGTGTAGGGAATGAAGATCGACTCACGATCGGGGCGCAGGTAGTTGGACAACTGCACCTTTTCCTTCTGCACGCCGACGACGTCGAAGCCCATGCCGCCGAGTCGGATGCGTTGGCCAACGGGATCGACGTTGCCGAAGATCTTGCGCGCCACCTCGCTGCCGATGAACGCGACACGACGCTGCAGCCGCACGTCCTCGTCATCGGGGAAGCGGCCCGACGCGACGGGCTGGCTTCGCATCAGCGCATAGGCGGGCGACACGCCGCGAACGAGGTACGACCCCTGGCGCGTGCCCCACGACAGCGGGAACTCGCGCGTGAACTCGGGGCTGACGAACTTCACCATCGGCACATCCGCCACCGCCATCACGTCCGCCAGCGCCAATCGCACGCGCTTGCCGGCACGTTCGCCGCCCGCCTGCTGACTCGTTTGCCCCGGCCAGGCAACTACTACTGCGTCGCCGAACGCACCGCGAAACCCGCGCGCCAGCGCATCGCGGAAGCCGTTGCCATACGACAACAGCATCACCACCGAGACGATGCCCCACGAGATGCCGAGCATCGACAGCAACGCGCGCGTGCGATTGCGCGCCAGACCGGTGAACGCTTCGCCGACGATTTCGCGGAAGAGGGACATGGGAGGACGGGGGGCTGGGGGGCTGGTGGACTGGAGGGAACGGCTTAGGGCTTGGGGCTTGAAAGACTTGAAAGGCTTGAAGGGCTTGAAAAGCTTGGAGGGCTTGGGCTCGAGCGCTAGGTTTCGTAGCGCAGGGCTTCTACCGGCGGCAATTGCGCGGCGCGGCGGGCCGGATAGGTCGCGGTGACCACGCCGACGATGACGAGCGCGGCCAGCGACAGCACGCCGGACTGCCATGTCATCACCATGCCCTGGAAGCGCGGCGGCATCGGCAGCAGGTTCACCAGCGTGCACAGCGCGATCGCCAGCGCAAAGCCGAGCGTGCCGCTGACCATGGTCAGAAAGAAGCCTTCGAGAAAGAACTGGCGCTGCACCTCCGTGGTGGTGGCGCCGAGCGCCTTGCGAACGCCGATCTCGCGCGTGCGTTCGCGGACGGCGACGAACATGATGTTCATCACGCCGAGTCCGCCGAGCGCCAGCGTGATGAAGCCGACGATGCTGAAGAAGCGCTTCATCGTGCCGATCATGCGGCCGAACATCAGCGTCTCGAGCGAGGTGTCCCACACCGCCAGGGCGTCGCGATCGTCGGGATCAAAACCTTTGCGGCGCGCCAGGATGTGCCTGACATCGCGTTCGAGCGGCCAGTCGATGTCCTGGATGCGGCCGGTCCGCGCATCGAGCACGCGGGGCAGATCGTCCACCACCGCCTGCCTGGGTGCGACGATGATCTGCGACACCGTGCCCGGCGGCGCGTCGGGGCGCGGGAAGTCGCGCGCCATGGCCGCGAACGGCACGAACACCTTGTCGTTGTCCGGGCCGCTGTAGTTGCTGTCCTGGTTCTTCTTGCGGATGCGTCCGATCACCGTGTACGGCAACCCGTTGATCTCGACCACTTCGCCGAGGCCTTCACGCGCCGCGAACAACTGCGACCAGGCGTCGGCGCCGATGATTGCGACGCGCCGGACCTGCGTGTCGTCCTCGACGATGAAGCCGCGGCCGCGATCGATGTCGATGGTGCGGATGAACTGATACTGCGGCTCGATGCCGTGCACGGAGAGCGACGCGGCGTTGAAGCGGCTCTTGATGCGCAGGCCGCGATTGATCTCCGCGCTCACCACCGACACCAGCGACGCCTCTCGTTCGATCGCGCGCGCATCATCCACGGTCAGCAGAATGCGGCGGCCGGCGCGTTCGCCGCCGGCCTGCAGCGTCGTTCGTCCGCCCCAGACGATGGCGATGTTGCGACCGAGCTCTTCGAGCACCGTCTGGTTGCCGCGCTGGAAGCCTTCACCCGTCGCCGACAACACCACCACCGCCACGATGCCCCACAGGATCCCGAACATGGTCAGGACGCTGCGCAGCTTGTTGGCGCGGAGGTTGTCGAGCGTCTTGAGGATGGCTTCGTTCATTGGCGGCTTGAAAGGGCTGGGAGGCTTGAAGGGCTTAGGGCTTGGGGCTTGGGGCTTGGGG
>JADZCY010000290.1 GCA_020851325.1 Acidobacteriota bacterium
AGACGTCGCGGCGCCACTCGTCGAGCGCCGCCAGCGCGCGTTCGGCGACGAGCGCCTTCTTCCGCGCCTTGTCGCGCGGCGGATTCGGCAGCGGCTCCATGATGCCGTGCGTGATGTTGCTCGGCTGATAGTGCGCCGGATCGGCGTGCGACACGTAGTGCGCCAACGCGCCCAGCGCGGTGACGCGCGGCAGCGTGCGCGGCGCGCGGCCCTGCGCCAGCGCCGCGGCGTTCATGCCGGCGAGCAATCCCGACGCCGCCGACTCCACATAGCCTTCCACGCCCGACACCTGACCGGCGAAGAACAGATCATCGCGAAAGCGCGTCTGCCATGTCGGGCGCAGCACCTTCGGGCCGCAGATGTAGGTGTTTCTGTGCACCATGCCGAAGCGGACGAACTCCGCCTGCTCGATCCCCGGGATCATCCGCAGCACGCGCGCCTGCTCGCCCCACTTGATCTGCGTCTGGAAGCCGACGAGGCTGAAGTGATCGCCGGCCAGCGTGTCCTGTCGCAACTGCACGACGGCATACGGAAATCGTCCCGTGCGCGGGTCGGTAAGCCCCACCGGCTTCATCGGACCAAAGCGCAGCGTGTCGCGGCCGCGGTGCGCCATCACCTCGATCGGCAGGCACCCCTCGAAGAAGTTCGCCGTGTCGAAGTCGTGCACCGTTGCCGATTCCGCCGCAACGAGCGCATCGTAGAACGCGTCGTATTGGTCTTTCGTGAACGGGCAGTTCAGGTAGTCTCCCTCAGGCTCGCTCAGCACGGGCGCCACAAACTTCGGCCGCCCGTCTTCCATTACCGCCGCCGGATCATCTGCGGCGGGTTTCGTCCACACATTGCGGTCCCACCGCGAAGCGCGGAACACCTTCGTCATGTCGATGGACTCGGCCAGGACGATGGGGCTGATGGCGTCGTAGAAGGAGAGGTGTTGGTCGCCGACGAGACGCTGAATGTCGGCCGACAGCGCGTCGGAGGTGAGCGGGCCGGTGGCGACAATCACCGGCGACCACTCCGCACCAGGCACGCGATCGATCTCTTCGCGCGACACGGTGATGCGCGGATGCGCGGAGACCAGTTCGGTGACCGTCTGCGAGAACACGTGGCGATCGACGGCGAGCGCCGCGCCGGCCGGCACGCGCGCGCGGTCGGCGGCGCGCATCACCACCGAGCCCAGCCGCCGCATTTCTTCTTTCAGCAGGCCGACGGCGTTATCGAGCTTGTCGCCGCGGAACGAATTGCTGCACACCAGTTCGGCGAGGCCGTCGGTCTGGTGCACGGCCGTCTTCCGCACCGGCCGCATCTCGTGGATGGTGACGTCCACACCCTGCTCGGCGGCTTGCCAGGCCGCCTCGCATCCCGCCAGGCCGCCACCGATGACGTGGATCATGCCGATGGACGAGCCTTCTTGCGGCCGCGCGCCGGCGCTGCCTTGGCCTTGCGTCCGCGCGCCGGCTTCTTCGCCGATCCCGCACGCGCCGCCAGCAACTCCTTCGCCTGCTCCATCGTCACCGAGTCGGGCGACAGCCCCTTCGGCAGCGACGCGTTGGTCGTGCCGTCGGTGACGTATGGACCGTAGCGGCCGTCGAGGATGCGCACCGGTTCGTTGCTGTCCGGATGATTGCCGAGCGCCTTGAGTTCCTTCGGCGCGGCGCGCTGGCGACGCATCGATTTCTTCGGCTGCGCCAGCAGGGCTTCCGCGCGCTCGAGCGTCACCGTGTACACATCGTCGGTCGGTTCGAGCGATCGGAACTCGGAGCCGTGCTTGATGTAGGGACCGAAGCGGCCGATGTTGGCGATGATCGCTTCGCCGTCGGTGCCGGTACCAAGTTCACGCGGCAGGGACAGCAGACGCAGCGCCTCGGCGAGTGTGATGCTGTCTTCGGTATGTTCGCGGCCGAGCGAAGCACGACGCGGCTTCTCCGTCGATCCACGCTCCGGTGTTTCGCCAAGCTGCACGTAAGCGCCGAAGCGACCGAGCATGACGTACACCGGCTGCCCCGTTGCCGTATCCGTACCGAGCGTACGCGGACCCTGCGCCTTGGCCTTGAGCAGCGCGAGTGCCTTGTCGAGCGTCAGATCCGCCGGCGCCAGATCCTCGGGCAGCGACGCGCGTGGGCCGTCCTCGCTGCCGTCGCCAAGCTGCAGGAACGGACCGTAGCGGCCGATGCGCACGCGCACCGGCAGGTTGCTTTCAGGATCGACGCCGACCTGCACGACCGGGTAATCGATCGCCTGGCCCTTTTCCTCCACCAGGTTCTCGAGTCCGTGATGCTTGCCGTCGCCGCGATAGAACTCCTGGATGAAATCGAGCCAGTCGCGTTCGCCGTTGGAGATCTTGTCGAGGATCTCCTCCATCTCGGCGGTGAAGCCGAGGTCCACATAGTCGCCGAAGTGATCGCGCAGCAGGCGCGTCACGGCAAACGCGGTGAAGCTCGGCACCAGCGCCTTGCCCTGCCGCGAAACGTAGCCGCGGCGCTGAATCGTCGCCACCGTCGGCGCGTACGTGGACGGACGGCCGATGCCTTCCTCTTCCAGGCGCTTCACCAGCGACGCTTCCGTGAAGCGCGCCGGCGGCGAGGTTTCGTGTCCCTTCGACTCGACGTTCTTCGCGATCACCTTGGCGTCGATCTGATCGGGTGCTTCGACGCGATCGCCGACCGACAGCTTCGGCAGCAGCGTTTCCTGCTCGTCGAGCTCCGCCGCCGGATCGTCGCTGCCTTCCACATACGCGCGCAGATACCCGGCAAACTCGATCGCCTTGCCGCTGGCCGTGAACGCGGCGTCTTCACCGTTCGCCGTGCGACCGGTGATCTCCACCGTCGTGCGCAGCAGGCGCGCTTCGGCCATCTGCGAGGCGATGGCGCGCTTCCAGATCAAGTCGTAGATGCGGAGTTCATCGCCTTCGAGGATGCCTTCGAGCGCCTGCGGCGTGCGGCGGAACTCGGTGGGACGAATCGCTTCGTGCGCTTCCTGCGCATTGCGGACCTTGGTCTGGTACTGACGCGGGCCCTTGTAGAACGGCGCGCCGTACATGTCGGTGACCGCCTGGCCGGCTTCCTTCAGCGACTTCTCGCTCAAGGTCGTCGAGTCGGTGCGGTGATACGAGATCAAGCCTTCGAGATCACCACCGCCGATGTCCACGCCCTGGAACAGCCGCTGCGCCACCTGCATCGTCCGCTCGGCCGAGAAGCCGAACTTGCGGTTGGCGTCCTGCTGCAGCGTGGAGGTGGTGAAGGGCGGCGCCGGGCGCTGCGTGTACGGCTTCTCTTCGACGTTGGTCACCGTCCACGGCAGCGCGCGCATCAGGCGTTCGCGCAGCGCGTCGGTGTCGGCCTGCGAGGTGAGGTGGCGGACCTTGCCGGTGCTGGTCAACTGGCCGCGGCTGTCGAAGTCCTTGCCGGTGGCCACGCGCTCGCCGGACACACGCACCAGCGTCGCCGTGAAGTCGCGATTCTCGGCGCGCAGCGTCGCTTCGATGTCCCAGTAGCTGGCCGAGCGGAACGCCATCCGCTCTTCCTCGCGCTCGACGATCAGCCGGACGGCCACGCTCTGCACGCGGCCGGCGCTCAGGCCGGTCTGCACCTTCTTCCACAGCACCGGCGACAGCGTGTAACCGTAGAGCCGGTCGAGGATGCGGCGGCTCTCCTGCGCCCGCACCAGGTTTTCGTCAACGTCTTCATGCGCCTCGGACAGCGCATGCCGGATGGCGTCCTCGGTGATCTCGTGAAAGACGATGCGCCGAACCTTGACCTTCGGCTTGAGGATTTCCTTGAGATGCCAACTGATGGACTCGCCTTCGCGGTCCGGGTCGGTGGCCAGGATGACTTCGGAGGCGTCCTTGAGCGCCGCCTTCAGGGCCGTGACGTATTTCTTCTTGTCGGCCGGAATGACGTAGTACGGCTTGAACTCGCCGTCGGTATCCACGCCCATCCGGCCCCACGCCTTGCCCTTGATCTCCTTCGGGACGTCGGCCGCCGATTCGGGCAAGTCGCGGACGTGCCCATAGCTGGCTTCCACGCGGTAGTCGTTGCCGAGAAAGCGGGACAACGTCCGGGCTTTGGCAGGAGATTCGACGATGACAAGAGGCTTCGGCATTTCGGCTCTGATGAACAGACTACGTTAGCACGCGCCGCTGAAGGCGGAGGAAACGGGCGGATCCAAT
>JADZCY010000291.1 GCA_020851325.1 Acidobacteriota bacterium
CATCCTCGCGCTCTGCCTCTCGACCCTCGTCGCGGCGTCCGCACAAACGCCCGCGTCGAAGGCGGCGTCGAGAAGCGAAGTGCTCATCGTGCTGCGCGGCTTCGGCTACGGCGGCAACGGCGAACGCACGCTGCGAGCGCTCGAGCCCGATATCCACGCCGCCGGCATGGACCTGCTCATCCCCGACTATCTTTCGCGCGGCGGCCTCGACGACAGCGGCGTCAAGCTGCGCCGGTTCTTCGACAGCCCGCAGGTGGCGCGCTACGAACGCGTGCACGTGTTTGCCTACATCGCCGGCGGCTGGACGCTCAATCCGATCATCGAATCCGGCGGCGTGCCGCGGCTGGCCACCGTCGTCTACGACCGCAGCCCCTATCAGGAACGCGCGCCGCGGATTGCCGACGAGGACCTGCACTTCCTGACGTGGGTGCGCTACGGATCGCCGGTCTTCGACCTCGCGCGCGCGCCGTATCCGCCGATGACGCGCCACGGCGTCAAGGTGGGCATCGTCGTCGAGACGACGCCGACGGAGTTCATCAGGGATCACGCCGCGAAGGCGCGTTCGTATGGACCGTTCCGTTTCGATTGCGAGGCGTTCGCGCAGCGATCCGACGACTGCATGTTCGTGCAGTGGAACCACGACGATCTCTACGTGCGCTTCGCCACGGTGTGGCCCGACGTGCTGTCCTTCCTCCGCCAGGGCCGCTTTTCGGCTGGCGCCAACCGCACACCGCCTGAGGGCGATGCCCTCGCCGCGCCACGCAAGCCGTGACCGACACACCAGACAACGCACCGCGCCGGCAACTGGCAACTCGTCGCGCCGGATGGGCGATCGCGCTGGCGCGATGGCTCGCCCGCATTGGCGTGCGGCCGAACGCCGTGTCGATCGCCGGCGTGGTTTTCGCCGCGGTATCGGGGCTGGCGTTTGTCGCATCTGCCACTGGCGCACCATCGGTGCGTGCCGCGCTCCTGATCGTCGCCGCCGCGTGCATCCAACTGCGGCTGCTGTGCAATCTGCTGGACGGCATGCTGGCCGTCGAAGAAGGATTCAAGAGCAAGACAGGCGACATCTACAACGAGCTGCCCGATCGCCTGGCCGACATCCTCATCCTCGTCGGCGCCGGCTACGCGATTCGCGCGCTGCCGTACGGCGCAACGCTCGGCTGGGCCGCGGCACTGGTCGCCGTGTTCACCGCCTACATCCGCTTGATGGGCGGCGCGCTCGGCGTCACGCAGCACTTCATCGGCCCGATGGCCAAGCAGCACCGCATGTTCACGCTGACGCTGACGACGCTGCTAGCGGCCGCGGAGGTGATGATGACGATGCCGCCGCGTGCGATGCGCATCGGCTTGATCGTGATCATCATCGGATCGATCGCCACCGCCATCCGCCGCATCGCACGGATCGTCAGCGAGGTTCAGGCGCGATGATTGGCACCGCGCTCGCGGGTGCGTGCCGGCTGCTCTGCGGGCCGTCGGTGCGCTGGCAGTGCGACCCTTCGTCGGTGGCGCAGCGGATCTATTTCGGCAATCACTCCAGCCATCTGGACTTCGTCATGATCTGGTCGGCGCTGCCGCCGCGGCTGCGGCAGGTCACACGGCCGGTGGCCGGGCGCGACTACTGGGATCGCGGCGCCATGCGCCGGTACTTTGCCGGCCAGGTGTTTCACGCGGTGTTGGTTGAGAGAAACAGCGGCAACGGCGGTGGCCCTGCGGCGGCGCGGGCATCCATCGAGCGGATGGCCGCGGAAATGGCCGAGCGCTACTCGCTGATCGTGTTCCCCGAAGGGACGCGCAGCGCCGACGGTCAACTCGCGCCGTTCAAGAGCGGGCTCTATCACCTGTCGCGCCTGCGGCCCGATGTCGAGCTCGTGCCGGTCTATCTCGAGAACCTCAATCGCATCCTGCCGAAGGGCGAATCGATTCCTGTACCGATGATGAGTCGTGTCATCTTCGGTGCGCCGCTCCCGCCGGCGGGCGATGACGACAAGCGCACGTTCCTGACGCGGGCGCAGGCGGCGCTGCTGCAACTGAAGGACGCACGATGACGATGATCCAGGATGGCGCGCTGGTGGCGCTGGTGGGCGGCGTGCTGGCGCTGCTGATCGTCGCCTCGATCGTCGGCGCGGTGCTGAGCGCGCGGGTCACGAGCGCCTCCGGACGGGCCACCGTCGACAACATCAACGCCCGCATCCGCGCCTGGTGGGTGATGACAGCGGTCTTCGTCCTCGCCGTCGTCGTCGGGCGCGGCGTGTCGGTGCTGCTGTTCGCGTTGATGTCGTTCCTGGCCTTACGTGAGTTCGTCACGCTTGCGCCGACGCGGCCCGGCGATCATCGCGCGCTGTTCTGGAGCTTCTTCATCGTCACGCCGCTGCAGTACTACCTGGTGTGGACCGAGTGGTATGGCCTGTTCAGCATCCTGATTCCGGTCTACGTCTCGATCTTCCTCGCCATCCGCACCGCGCTGGCCGGCGATACCGAGCACTTCCTCGAGCGCACCGCGATCAATCAGTGGGGTCTGATGATCTGCGTCTACTTCGTCAGCCATGTGCCGGCGCTGCTGATGCTGCCGATCCCCGGCGACGGCAACGTCAACGCGCGGTTGATGTTCTATTTCGTGCTCGTCGTGCAGCTGAGCGACGTGCTGCAGTTCGTCTGGGGCAAGTCGATCGGCCGCCGTCCGGTGGCGCCGTCGATCAGCCCGAACAAGACGTGGGAAGGCCTGATCGGCGGCGCCGGTTCCGCCACGCTGATTGGCGCGGCGCTGTGGTGGGCAACGCCGTTCCGTCCGATCGAGGCCGGCGTGATGGCGCTGCTGCTGACGATCATGGGCTTTGCCGGCGGCCTCATCATGTCGGCGATCAAGCGCGACCGCGGTGTGAAGGACTACGGCAGCATGCTCAGCGGCCACGGCGGCATCCTCGATCGCATCGATTCGCTGTGCTTCGCGGCGCCGGTGTTCTTCCACCTCACCCGCTACTTCTTCGCGCGCTGA
>JADZCY010000292.1 GCA_020851325.1 Acidobacteriota bacterium
TGGCGGCTGCTGGACGTTGAGGCCAGCACGGGCATGCAGCTCACCGAGTCGTTCGCGATGTGGCCCGGCTCTAGCGTTAGCGGACTCTACTTCGCACATCCCGAATCGCGCTACTTCACGCTCGGCAAGATCGCGCGGGATCAGGTGATCGACTACGCGGCGCGCAAGGCCATGTCCGTGACCGAGATCGAGCGCTGGCTCGGCTCGAACCTGAACTACGATCCTGCCGATCCGCGTGACTCCTGATCCGGTACCGGCCGACGTCGATCCATCACGCTGCCCGCTCTGCGGCAACGACAACGCGTGTGGCGCGGCTCGGGGTTCGAACACCTGCTGGTGTTACTCGACGCACATTCCTGACAGCGTGATCGAACGCATCCCGGCGTCGCACCGCGACCGCGCCTGTGTCTGCGAGCGCTGCGCCGCGGGCGAGCGCAAGGAACCCGTCGGCGGTTGACAGACCTCGACGCCGGCCCCGATACTCGCTGTCGGACACGCGCGACGGGCGGCCCCGTCCGGGCCATGACCGCGCCGTGACGGCATGGCATGACCGACCTGAAGACGCGCCTCGCGGACCACGTCCGCACCGACGCCCGCACGCTGATCGACCTGAGTCACCGCATTCACGCCCATCCCGAACTGGGGTTCGAGGAAGTGCGCGCCTCCGCCTGGGTGGCCGACACGCTGGCCGCCGCGGGACTTGCGGTCACGCGTCCGGCGTGCGACCTGCCGACGGCGTTTACCGCCACGATCGGATCCGGTGCCCTGCACGTCGGCATCTGCGCCGAGTACGACGCGCTGCCGGGCATCGGCCATGCGTGCGGCCACAACATCATCGCCGCCAGCGCGGTTGGCGCCGCCCGCGCACTGGCGCCGCTCGTGGACACGCTCGGCATCACGCTCACGGTGTTCGGCACGCCCGCCGAAGAAGTGGGTGACGCCGGCGGGAAGATCCTGATGATCGAACGTGGTGCCTTCGATGGCGTCCACGTGGCGATGATGATCCACCCGGGCCCGTACGACGTGGTGACGCCCAACCTGATTGCGTCCTCGACATTCGACGTCCACTATGCCGGCAAGGCGGCACACGCCTCGGCGTTTCCGGAACTGGGCGTCAACGCCGGCGATGCGTTGACGATTGCGCAGACGGCGATCGGCCTGCTGCGCCAGCACATCCGCCCCACCGATCGCGTGCATGGCATTGTCACCAACGGCGGCGATGCGCCGAATATCGTGCCGGCGCACACCGCCGGAAGGTTCACTGTGCGCGCGGCGAATCTGGAAGACCTGCAGCAGTTGCAGCCGCGCATCCATCGCTGCTTCGAAGCCGGCGCCATCGCCACCGGCGCGTCGCTGCGCACGGAAGGCGGTGCGGCTCCGTACGCTGAGGTGGTGCATGACCTCGAGCTGGCAGCCTTCTATCGGCGCAACGCCGAAGCGCTGGGCCGACAGTTCATGGACAGCGGTCCCTTCGTCGAGCGCGCCGCCGCATCGACGGACATGGGCAACGTGTCGCGACGCATCCCGTCGATTCATCCGATGATCGGCATCGATTCCTTCCCGGCGGTGAATCACCAGCCGGATTTCGCCGCGCACTGCATCACCGCCGCCGCCGACCAGGCGCTGATCGACGGCGCGATCGCCATGGCGTGGACGGTGGTGGACCTTGCCACGAACGCTGCCACGCGTCAGCGACTGTTCGGGTAAAGGAAACCACGAAGGCACGAAGGGCGAATACCGACCACTATGGGCGCGAAGGGCACAAAGGGAAAGACACTGGAACGGCTTGGCCCGCCTCCGTGCTTTTGCGCTTCGGCGAGGCTAAAGGCTGGAGGGTTTGCGTGGCTCTTCCTTAGAGCTCTTCGCGCTCTTCGTGGTCAGCTCGCAGTCTTCGCGCCTTCGTGGTTTCTTGGTGTGCAGTCGCGCGCATTATGCCGATCCCTCTCGCGCAGGACGTTCGCTACGGTGTCCGGTTGCTGCGGCGCGAGCCCGGCTTTGCGCTCGTCGCCATACTGACCCTCGCGCTCGGCATCGGCGCCTCGACGCTGCTGTTCAGCGTCGCCGACGGCGTGCTGCTGAAGCCGCTGCCGTGGGCGAACAGCGATCGTCTGGTCCGCGTCACGGAAACGCGTGACGGCCGCGCCGGACGTGTGCCGGGCACGGTGTCGAACGGCACCTACCACGCCTGGCGCGATAGCCACGCCACCGTCGAAGATATCGGCGGCTGGCTGACGCAGTTCGCGACGCTCACCGGCGCTGGCGACGCCGTGCGCATCCAGATCATCCCCACCTCACCCAACCTGTTCCGCATCCTCCGCGCCTCGCCGGCGATGGGACGGCTGTTCGAAGAGGGCGACGGCGGCACCGGTCAACCCAGCCTGGCGCTGCTGTCGCACTCGTTATGGCAGGAGCGCTTCGGCGGCCGCGCCGACGTGCTGGGACAATCGATCGAGATCAATGGCCAGCCGCGCACCATCGTCGGCGTGATGCCGCGCGACTTCGCGTTTCCGGATCGCGAGGCACGCCTGTGGATACCGTGGCAGACACCGCAGGTCGTGCAAGAAAGTGGCGCGCTGGCGGGCGTAATTTTCAGGGCTATCGCCCGCCTGACCCCGGACGCCACGCCGGCGCAAGCCGCGGCAGAAGCCACGGCGCGTGCGCGCACCGCGCCGGACATGGGTCTGGCGGCACGGGCGCTGTTCGGCGCCGCCGGGCCCATCGACGTCACGGCGGTGCCCGAGCGCGACGCCATCACCGCCGGCGTGCGCCCCGCCATCGTCGTGATGATGGCGGCCGTGTTGCTGCTGCTGCTCACGGCCACCGCCAACGTCGCCAACCTGCAGCTCACGCGCGCGACGACGCGCGGCCGCGAGATGGCGGTGCGGGCGGCCATCGGCGCGAGCCAGGGACGCATCCTGCGTCAACTGCTGGTCGAAAGCGCGTTGATCGGCATTGGCGGCGGTGCCGCCGGCATCGGCCTCGCCGCGGCGCTGCAGCGACTGTTGCCGGTGGTGCTGCCGGACGCGTTCCCGCGCCTGGATGCCATCACGCTCGACGTCCGAGTGCTGCTATTCACGCTACTCATCTCCGTGCTGGTCAGCGTCGTCTGCGGGCTGCTGCCGGCGTGGCATACCCGGCGGATGAACCTGCTGGAAACGTTGACGGAGGACGGCGTCGCGTCGATCAGCGGCGGCCTGCGTTCGCCGGCGACGCGGCTGCGCGCGGCGATCATGAGCGCGCAGGTGGCCGTCGCGTGCGTGCTGCTGGTGGGCGCGGCACTGCTCGGCCGCAGCTTCATCGCCATGCTCTATGCCGATCGCGGCTACGACCCGGTCAATCTGCTCACGGCCAACCTGCCCATTCCACCCAGCTTCCCGGCTGAGCGGCGCGGACCGATGCTGGACGCGATCGTCGAACGGTTGCATGCCGTACCGGGCGTGACGCATGCCGCTTACGGTCGCGGCCTTCCGCTGCTCTCCGCGGGATCGTTCGCGGCCTTCAACATGCGGTCGCCGCGCAATCCCGAGGTCGAACTCGAAGTGCAGGCGACGCAGCGTCTTGTAAGCCCGGAGTACTTCGGCGCGATGCGTTTGCGTGTCGTCGAGGGTCGCGCGTTGACGTCCATGGACACCGCCAACGCGCCGCCGGTCGTGGTGATCAATCGCACGTTCGCCCGGCAATACATCGGCGACAACCCGGTGGGGGTGCGCTTGCCGTTGCGCGGACCGCGTGCCGGAAGCCTGCGCTTCGTCAACGACACGAGCGACGTGGAGATCGTCGGCGTCGTCGACGACATGCGTCAGGACGCGGTGGACGCGGCGACGCAGCCGGAGATCTTCGCTGCGTTTGCGCAGCTCACGCGCGAAGCCACTCTCTCGTTCGATCCGATTCTGATGGTGCGCACGGCGTCCGATCCGGCGGCGTACGTGTCCACACTGCGCGATCTCGTCCGCGAGCAGGCGCCGGAACTCGCGCTCGATTCGGTGATGACGATGGAGGATCGGGTGATGGCGAGCCTGGAGCAACCGCGCCTCTACGCGGCGGTGCTGGGCCTCTTCGCGGTCTTCGCCCTTCTGGTCACCGGTGTCGGACTGTTCGGCGTGCTGTCGTTTGGCGTCGCGCAACGACGACGCGAGATCGGCGTGCGCACGGCGCTGGGCGCGCAGGCGCGCGACATCCTGACGCTCGTTTTCAGTCAGGTGCTCTGGATCGTCGGCGCCGGCGTCGTCATCGGCCTGGGAAGTGCGATCGCCAGCGCGCGACTGCTATCGACGTTCATCTACGGTATCAGTCCGTACGATGCGCTCACATTCATCGTCGTGCCGGTCGTCGTGATCGCGATCGCGCTGATCGCATGCTTCGTCCCGGCGCGCCGCGCCGCCAGTGTCGATCCGGTGACGGCGCTTCGTCCGCGCTGAGTCCAGGAAACCACAAAGGCGCGAAGGGCTCCTCGTTGATCACGGAGGGCGCGAAGGACACAAAGGAAAAGACATCGAA